>WRJY01000312.1 GCA_009778355.1 Desulfovibrionaceae bacterium
CTCGGCTCGGCGCTCGCCGCCCGCGCGGCGCGGCCCGTGCGCAGCATTCAGCGTTTTGCCGAACTGATGGGGCCCGCCGATGGCCCGAGCGAAGTGCTGACCTCGCGCCGCATGACCTCGCCGCTGTTCGCCGCGCTGGTCAACGCTGCCGCCTCGCACTACGCCGAGCAGGACGACGTGCACAACGGCGCGGTGTTCCACCCGGCGGCGGTGGTGTTCGCGCCCGCGCTGGCGGTGGCGCAGGCGCTCGGCGCCAGCGGCGCGCAACTGCTGACCGCCTGCGTCGCGGGCTACGAGACCGGCATCCGCGTGGGCGAATTTCTGGGCCGCTCGCACTACCGCATCTTCCACACCACCGCCACGGCGGGCACGCTGGCCGCCGCCGCCGCAGTCGGGCGGCTGCTCGAACTCACGCCGGCGCAGATGCTGCACGCCTTCGGCTCGGCGGGCACGCAATCGGCGGGCGTGTGGGAATTTTTGCGCGACGCCGCCGATTCCAAGCAACTGCACTGCGCGCACGCCGCGGCGGCGGGCCTGATGTCGGCCTACCTGGCCCAGGACGGCTTCACCGGCGCGGCCCGCGTGCTCGAAGGCGCGCAGGGCCTGGGCGCGGGCATGTCCAGCGACGCCGATCCGGCCCGGCTCACCGACGGCCTGGGCACGCGCTGGACGCTGGCCGAAACCTCCTTCAAATACCACGCCTCGTGCCGCCACACCCACCCGGCGGCTGATGCGCTGCTACAAATCATGCAGCAACAGCGCCTGAAGGCCAGCGACATAGCCAGCGTCATCACGCACGTGCATCAGGGCGCCATCGACGTGCTGGGCCGCGTCGCCGTGCCCGCCACGGTGCACCAGGCCAAGTTCTCGATGGGCACCGTGCTGGGTCTGATCGCCGTGCATGGCCGCGCCGGCCTGACCGAATTCGACCGCGACTTTCTCGCCCCCGAAGTCGCCGCCTTCCGCGACAAGGTGACGATGGCGCTCGACGCTGAAGTCGACGCTGCCTACCCCGCCCGCTGGATCGGCAAGGTCAGCGTCACCACCACCGATGGCCGCGCCTTCACGGGCCGCGTCGATGAACCCAAGGGCGACCCCGGCAACACCCTGAGCCGCCCCGAAATCGAAGACAAAATGCAGCGCCTGGCGCAATACGGCCAAGGCGCCACGCCCGACGAAGCCAGCGCGCTGTGCAGCAAGGTATGGGCCTTGGCCGGCCAAGCGCGCGTCGGGCGGTTGCTGGGGTGAGGTCAGACGGCCCTTCGGCCAGCTCCGCATGAGCGCATCGAGCCGCTGGCCGTCATGGGCATTGACCGCGCTCGCGATGAGCGACAACGGGACGCCACGAGCGTTCGCCAGCAGCAGCGGATGCTTGCCGCCGTTTTCCCCCTCGGTCTGCCGGGTTGGAGCCAGCGGTTTTCTGGGCAAGAAGGGCTTTCATCATTGAGCCATCGGCGCTTTGCCATTGCCAGGCGATGCCCGCCATCTGGTCGCACTCGGCCAGCCCCGCGCGCCACAGCGCCTGAAAGAAACCGGCTTGCTCCCATTGGAGAAACCGCCGGTGGATCGCACTGGCGCTGCCAAAACGCTCGCGGGGCAGCGCCTTCCACTGGCAGCCGGTGCGCAGCACATACACGATGGCCTCGAACACCAGCCGGGCGGGCTTGGGCGGGCGCCCGGCGCCGGGCTTGCGCGCGTACTGTTTGTCCGGCGAGCGCACTGGCTGCGGGATCAGCGGCTCTACCCGTTGCCAAAATTCATCGGCAATCACCCACGAATCGACGTGTTTGCCGGTCAAGCTGCCACTCCACCGCCGCGCACCATGCGGCCCGTACATTTATTTGCGGATAAGCTCCAGGCTCCGAAGGGCGTTGCTGGTTTCTGCCCCGGCTCTCCCACGGCAGAGAAAAACGCAACTTTCAGGCTTGAACCGGGATGGCGCCCAAATGGCTTTTTGCTGCTCATGCCCTGCCGCCGCCCAGCAGGCCGCCCAGGCCCTTGGCGCCGCCCATGCGGCGCATCATCTTCATCAGCGCGCCGCCTTTCATTTGCTTCATCATGCCGCGCATCTGATCGAATTCCTTGAGCAGGCGGTTGACTTCCTGCACCTGCACGCCGGCGCCGGCGGCGATGCGGCGCTTGCGGCTGGCCTTGAGCAGTTCGGGCTTGCGGCGCTCGCCCGGCGTCATGCTGTTGATGATGCCTTCCTTGCGGCGGATGTCTTTTTCGGCGCGCTGCATGTCGCCATCGCTGGCCTTGGCGGTCAGTTGGGTGGGCAGTTTGTCCATCAGGCTGGCCAGGCCGCCCATTTGCTTCATCTGCTGCAATTGGGCCAAAAAATCCTGCAGGTCGAAGCCGTCGCCTTTCTTGACTTTTTCGGCCAGTTTCTGGGCGGCCTCGATATCGACGTTGGCCGTGACCTGCTCGACCAGCGCCACCACGTCGCCCATGCCCAGAACGCGGCCAGCGTGGCGCTCGGCGTCGAACACTTCCAGGCCGTCGAGCTTTTCGCTGACGCCGGCGAACTTGATCGGCGCGCCGGTGATCTGCCGCACCGACAGCGCCGCGCCGCCGCGCGAATCGCCGTCCATCTTGGTCAGCACGATGCCGGTGAGCGGCAGCGCGTCCTTGAACGCCTTGGCGGTGTTGGCCGCGTCCTGGCCCTGCATGGCGTCCACCACGAACAGCGTTTCGACAGGATCGAGCGCGCCGTGCAGGGCCTTGATTTCCTGCATCAGCGCCTCGTCGATGGCCAGGCGGCCAGCGGTATCGACGATCAGCACATCGTGGAAGTGTCTGCGGGCATGGTCGAGCGCGGCGCGGGCGATGGCCAGGGGCTGGTCGTCGGGCGAGCTGGGAAACCAGTCGGCGCCGGCCTGCGCAGTCACGGTCTTGAGCTGCTCTATGGCCGCTGGCCGGTACACGTCGCCGGAGACGGTGAGCACTTTTTTCTTGCGCTTTTGCACCAGGTGGCGCGCCAGCTTGGCGGTGGTGGTGGTCTTGCCGGAGCCTTGCAGGCCGGCCATCAAAATCACCGCCGGCGGCTGCGCCGCCAGGTTCAGCTCGCTGACGCCTTCGCCCATCGTCGCCGCCAGTTCGCGGTGAACGATGCCCACCAGCGCCTGACCGGGTTTGAGGCTGCCCAGCACCTCCTGGCCCAGCGCCTTGTCCTTGACGCGGGCGATGAAGTCGCGCACCACGGGCAGCGCGACGTCGGCCTCCAGCAGGGCCATGCGCACTTCGCGCAGCATGTCCTGCACGTTGCCTTCGGTGATGCGGGCCTGGCCGGAAATTCGCTTGACCAGGCTGGAGAGTTTGTCGGTGAGTGCGGTGGCCATGAGAGAGTTTGGGCGCGCGCGGCGCGCGAGGGAATGGTGAGCCGTGACGGCAGGCGCGCTCGCCCTGCCGCGGGAGCAGGGACGAACCGCTAAACTTGCGTTCATGATTCTAGCCAGCGCCTCTCCCGTCAGCCTGCTGCTGGCCGCCGCCGCCGCCCTGGCCTACGCGGTGCCGGCGCTGGCCGCCCGGGCTATTGGGGCCGTTACCGCCCGGCGGGTGCTGCTGCTGGCCTGGCTGCTGCACGGCCTGCTGCTGGCCTGGAGCCTGCTGGACAAGCCGCCGCGCTTCGGGTTCGCGCCGGCGCTGTCGATCACGGTCTGGCTGGTGCTGACGGTGTACGCCATCGAAAGGCAGCTTTACCCGCGCATGAAGGCGCGCTGGGCGCTGGCCGGGTTCGGCGCGCTGACCATCGCGTTGGCGCTGGTGTTTCCGGGCGCGCCGCTGCACGTCGAGGCGCCGCTGCTGCTGCCGCTGCACTGGGCGCTGGGCGTTGCCGCCTACGGGCTGTTCGCGGTGGCCGTGGCGCACGGCTGGCTGATGTCGCGCGCCGAGTCGAACATGCGCAAGGCCGCGCAGACGGCGGACGAGGGCGTGCCGCTGCTGACGCTGGAGCGGCTGATGTTCCGCTTCGTCGGCGCCGGCTTCGTGCTGCTGACGCTGACCATGCTGGCCGGCGTGTTCTTCGGCGAGCATCTTTACGGCGACTCCTATACCGGCTGGCGTTGGGATCACAAGCGCGTGTTCACGCTGCTGTCCTGGCTGACGTTCGCCGCGCTGCTGGCTGGCCGTTCGCTGCTGGGCTGGCGCGGCCGGCGCGCGGTGCGCGTGCTTTACATCGGCGCCGCACTGCTGCTGCTGGGCTACGTGGGCTCGCGCTTCGTGCTCGAAGTGTTGCTGGGGCGCGCGCCGTGACCAAGCTGCTGATCGCGCTGCTGGCGGCGCTGGCCGGCGCCGCGCTGTGGCAGCGCGGCCGGCTGGCGCGCCGCCCGCGCCAGCCGGCGCGGCAACCGCCTGGCCGCTGCCTGCCCATCATGGTGCCTTGCGCGCACTGCGGCACGCACGTGCCGGAAGGCGAGGCCGTGACGGGCCGCCAGGGCAGCTACTGCTGCGCCAGCCACCGGCGGGCAGCCGAAGGAGCGTGAGGGCCGTGCCAACCGCGCAAAAGCAGCACACATGGTTCAACGCTGCGCCGCGGCCATCGCCGTCCATACCCTTGCCTGCGGGCGATGCCGGCGATGGCGCTTTCGTCCGCATGTGGGCCGCCTTCATGCTGGCGCGCGTGCTGCTCGCGCTGGCCGTGCTGGGCTTGCATCTGTTGATCAGGGACGCGCGTCAGATGCCGGCTTGGGTGCTGGCGCTGTGTCTGGCTTATCTGGCGCTGACGGCGCTGGTGCGTTTGCTGGCGCGCCCCCGCGGGCCGGGCCGCGGGTTCGACGCCCAATGGCTGTACGCCGTGGGAGTGGACTTGGCCTTCATCGCCGCGCTGCAGACGCAGCAAGCGACCGGCATCAACTACTCGCCGCTGCTGGCGCTGCCGGTACTGATGGCGGCCACCATGGGCTCGCGCCAGTTGGCGTTGGGAACGGCGGCGCTGGCCGCGCTGGCGCTGCTGGGCAACGCCGTCTGGGATGCCAGCGCCGCGTCCTGGGACAGCACGGCCAGCATCGTTCAGGCCGGCTTTGTCGGCGCTGGGCTGCTGGCGCTCTCGCTGTTGATCAACTGGCTGTCGGCGCGCCTGACGCGCGAGCAGGCCGAAGCCCGCCGCAGCCGCGCCGAAACCCAGATGCAGTTGCTGGTCAACAGCCTGGTCATCGAGGCGCTGTCCGATGGCGTGCTGGTGGTCGAGGCCGACTGCACCGTGCGGGCCGCCAACCCCGCCGCCCACCTGATGCTGGCCGCCGACCGCGAGGTGACGCCCGACCGCTTCAACCTGCTGGACAACCCGGCCTGGGTGCAGCTCGTCCACGTGGCGCGGCTGACGTTCGCGGACGGGCCGATCGACGCGATCGAGGTCACGCTGCGCCACGAGGACCGACACGGCAGCCACATGCGGGCGCGCACGCAGCGCACGCCCGCGATCGGCGGCGGCAGCAGCCTGTGCGTGATCTTCCTGCAGGACCTGCGCGAAATGGAAGCGCGCCTGCGCACCGAAAAACTCGCCGCCATGGGCCGGATGTCCGCCGCCGTGGCGCATGAAATCCGCAACCCGCTGGCGGCCATCAGCCAGGCCAATGCCCTGCTGGAAGAGGAACTGACCGCCCCTGGGCAGCAGCGCCTGGCCGCAATGGTGCGGCAAAACGCCGAGCGCCTGGGCAACCTGGTCGAGGACGTACTGGATGTCGTGCGCGTGCAAGGCGCGCCCGAGGCGCAGGGCGAACAGGCGCTGCCGCTCGATGAGTCGGTGCAGTCCTTCTGCGATGAATGGCGCCAGCAAAACGGCGCTGACGTGCGTCTGAAAATCGATTTGCGGGCGCCGGAGATACTGGTGCTGTTCGAGCGCGAGCATCTGCGCCGCATTCTGGTCAACCTGCTCGACAATGCGGCCCGCCATGCGAGCCAGAAGGCCGCCGCCATTCAAGTGTCCACCCAGGCGGCTTATTACGGGCCGGTCATGCTGATGGTCTGGAGCGACGGCCCGCCGCTGGAGGCGTCGGTGCGCCGCCATTTGTTCGAGCCGTTTTTTTCGTCCAGGGCGCGCTCCAGCGGCTTGGGGCTGTTCATCTGCCGCGAACTGTGCGAGCGGCATGGCGCGGTCATCGGCCATGAGCGCACGCAGCGCCAGCAAGACGGCGACGACGCCGTCGATGGCAACGAATTTTTCATCCATTTCCGGCGCGCCCACGGACCGCATTCGATCCTGCCGCCGGAGGAAGCCAGCAACCCATGAACACCGATCCGTCCGCCAGTCGCGCCGCGCGCGTGCTCGTGGTCGATGACGAACCCGACCTGCGCACCCTGTATGAATTGACGCTGCTGCGCGAAGGCCATCAGGTGCAGACCGCCGGATCGCTGGCCGAGGCGCGCGATCTGCTGGCCGCGCGGACGTTCGATGTCGTCATCACCGACATGCGCCTGCCCGATGGCCTGGGCATGGAATTGCTGCACGCGCTGGCGCTCGAGAAGCGCAGCGAGCGCAGCATCGTCATCACGGCTTTCGGGTCGGCGGAGAACGCCGTCGAGGCGCTGAAGTCCGGCGCCTTCGACTACCTGACCAAGCCGGTGGACTTGAAGCAGTTCCGAGCCGTGGTCAATTCAGCCTGGCGGGCGCAGCCCGCGGCCCCCGCCGCGCCGGCAGCGCCGGCCGCTTTACCCGCGCCGCTGGCGGAGCGCGCCGGCGGCCCTGGCCCGGACAGCCAGGCCGCCTTGGGCCGTCTGATCGGCGATTCGCCGGCCATGCGCCTGGTCAAACAGCGCATCGCCAAGGTGGCGCAGAGCATGGCGCCGGTGCTGGTGCGCGGCGAATCGGGTACCGGCAAGGAACTGGTGGCCACGGCGATTCACGCTTGCAGCCACCGCAGCGGCGGCCCGTTCGTGCCGGTCAACTGCGGCGCGATTCCAGAGACGCTGCTCGAAGCCGAATTCTTCGGCGCGCGCAAGGGTTCCTATACCGGAGCCGTGCAGGATCGGGAAGGGTTCTTTCAGGCCGCGCGCAGCGGCACGCTGTTTCTCGACGAAATCGGCGATTTGCCCCTGTCCATGCAGGCCAAGCTGCTGCGCGCGATTCAGGAGCGGCGCATTCGCCCCCTGGGCGAGACGCGCGAGGAGCCGGTGGACGTGCGCATCGTCAGCGCCACGCACAAGAACCTGGCCGCCGAAGTGCAGGCGGGCCGCTTCAGGCAAGACCTGTTCTACCGCCTGAACGTGATCGAGATCGTGGCTCCCCCGTTGCGTGAGCGGCGCGAGGACTTGCCGGCTTTGTGCCAGGCGCTGCTCGAACGCATTGCCGCCGATGCCGGCGCGCCGGTGTACCAGCTTTCGGAGCGGCAGTGGCGGGAAATCTCCGCCGCGCCGCTGCAGGGCAACGTGCGCGAGCTTGAGAACCTGCTGCACCGCGCCGTTGCGCTGGGCAGCGACTCGGTGTTCGGCGATCTGCTGCCCGCGCCGGCAGAGCCGCCGCCCGCCGCGCAAGCGCAAGCAGGCGCGGTGGATATGGACCTGAGCGAGGGCGCGGGCGCCAAACCCGCCAGCGCGCCAGCACAGACGCTGCCAACCAACCTGCGAACCTGGCTCGATGAACAAGAGCGGCGGATGCTGATGCGCTCGCTCGATGAAACCGGCTTCAACCACGCAGCGGCAGCGGCCCGCCTGGGCCTGAGCCGGCGCCAGATTCGCCACCGGATCGCGCGGCTGGGCATCGCCGCGCCGGACAGTGAAGAACCAACGCATTGACGCGCAGGACGCGGCCCTGTGGCGCGACGGCTGGTACCGCTTTGCGCGCGCCATGCCATCGAGCAACCACGGCCCGCGGCCCGCGGGCAGCCGCGTGGGCCTGATCGTCGTGCACTCCATCAGCCTGCCGCCGGGCGAGTTCGGCGGCGATCATGTGCAGGCGCTGTTCACCAACCGCCTGGACTGGGACGCGCACCCGTACTTTCAACAGATCCGGGGCTTGCGGGTGTCGGCGCATTTCTACGTCCGGCGCGACGGCGCGCTGTGGCAATTCGTTGGTTGCGATGACCGTGCATGGCACGCCGGCGCTTCGAGCCATCGCGGGCGCGAGAACTGCAACGACTACTCGGTCGGCATCGAGCTGGAGGGCATCGAGGGCGGCCCGTTCGAGGACGCGCAGTATGAAACGCTGGCCGCGCTGTGCGCCGCGCTGGCAGGCAGGTACCCCATTGCGCACGTGGCCGGCCACGAACACATTGCCCCCGGACGCAAGCGTGACCCCGGCCCCGGATTCGATTGGCATCGCTTGCGGCGCGCGTTGAGCTGGCCTTCGGAACGCTTTGCTGGTTCGGCATGAACCCGTGAATGCGGGACTGCTTCGCGCGCGTTGCGATGCCTGGCCGCAACACTCATGGGCTTGCCATGCGGCACAAGTCTTTGCATTTCATTACGTTGCTCCCATAATCGGAGCATTGGAAATGACATGCTGACTCTGGAAGAAATTTTCAAGCGGTGCGGGCCAACGCAAGCGGTCGAGCTGGATGGCCGCCTGGCCATAAACGCCGCGCCGCGCCGCGCGCAGCTTGCGTCATCGATGGCCAGTCCGGTGCAATGGACTTGGCGATGACCCAACCCATGCAATCACTGAATCAGCAGCCGCGTTGGAGCGCATACGCGCCAGGCGATGGTTGCACCCCTGTTCATGGCGCTGGACATTGCTCCAGCGCCATGAATCGTTTTGCGCGCGTCCAACCAGCGCGAAGCGTTTTCTGTTGAACGTTCAACTTGAATCTAGGAGAAAACCATGGCAACTGCAAAAAAACCGGCCGCCAAGAAGGCCGTAGTCAAGAAGGCCCCGGCCAAGAAAGCCGCGCCGGCCAAGAAGGCTGTAGCGAAGAAGGCCGCGCCGGCCAAGAAAGCCCCGGCCAAGAAGGTAGCGGTCAAGAAAGTCGCCGCCAAGAAGGCTCCCGCTAAAAAAGCGCCCGCCAAAAAGGTAGCGGCCAAGAAAGTCGTCGCCAAGAAAGCGCCAGCCAAGAAGGTCGTAGCGAAGAAGGCCGCGCCGGCCAAGAAAGCCCCGGCCAAGAAGGTAGCGGTCAAGAAAGTCGCCGCCAAGAAAGCGCCGGCGAAAACGGCGGCTCCGGCCAAGAAAGCCGCGCCAGCCAAGAAGCCCGCCCCGAAAAAGGCCGCCCCTGCCAAGAAGCCTGCCGCGCAAACGACGCTGAGCCCGCAAGCCGCCTGGCCGTTCCCGAGCGGCAACAAGCCTTGATGGATTGAAAAATCTTCCCGGCCCGTTTTCGAGGGGCCGGATTGCCAAAGCCCGGTGTGTCTTCGGCGCGCCGGGCTTGTTTTTTTGGCGCGCCGGAAACAGGCTCTAAGCCTGTGCGAGCACGCTTGCGTCAACGGTGTAATTTTGCGGCCCTCGCGCCGCGATTTTGATGGCCCCCAGGCGGTTGCCCAGCGCCGCGCAGCGCGCCAGCTCCCACCCTTGCTCCAGCCCGTACAGCAGCGCGCCGCGCCAGGCGTCGCCGCAGCCGGTGGGGTCGGCCACCCGCGCTGCGGGCACGGCGGGCACGCGCCGCCTGACCCCATGCTCCCAGATGTCGCAACCATCGCCGCCCAGCGTGACGACCAGGCCGCGCACGCGCCGCGAGAGGGCATGAAGCTCCTCGCCCGTGCGGTCGCACAACAGGCGTCCTTCGTAGTCGTTGACGGTGATCCAGTCGGCCAGATCGACGAAATGATTCAGCTCCGCGCCATCGAACATCGGCAGACCCTGCCCCGGATCGAACACGAAAGGAATGCCCGCCGCATGAAATTGCTCGGCGTGCTCAATCATGGCCTGCCGCCCGTCGGGCGAGATGATGCCCAGCCCGATGCCCGCCCGCGCGGGCACGCGGTTGCGGTGCGCCTGCATCATGGCGCCGGGGTGAAACGCCGTGATCTGGTTGTTGTCGCGGTCGGTCATTATCATGGCCTGCGCGGTGTAGGCATCGGCCACTTGCAGCACGTAGTCGGCGCCGATACCCAGCGCGCACAGCCGTTGCAGGTAATCGCCGCCGTCGTTGCCGACGGCGGCCATCGGCAGCGGCGTTGCGCCCAGCGCGCGCATGGCGTAGGCGATGTTGCCGGCGCAACCGCCGAAGTCGCGCCGCAGGCTGGGCACCAGGAACGACACGTTCAGGATGTGCAGTTGCTCCGGCAGGATTTGCTGCGCAAAGCGGCCCTCGAAGTCCATGATGGTGTCGAAAGCCAGCGAACCGCAGATCAATGTAGCCATAGGTCATCTAGAAACGGCAGTTGAACGCGCTCGCCAGTGCCGTGATCGGCGTGCCAGGCAAGGGGGTGCGCTGCGGCTCCAAAGGCGCCTGCGCGCCTTTGGACAGCGCAAACAGGCCCAGCCTCTGGCTGGGCCGCGCCCTGCAAGGGAGAGGACGCGGCAGGCTACTGCCTGCAAGAACGAGCAACGCCGCATGGCGCGTCGAGCGCGGTGCTGGCGAGTGCATAGCGCTCTCACCCAAATGGTGAGCTTGATCGAAGTTGCAAAGGTCAATGTTCATGCGGTTTTTGTCAAGGTTGCAAACGGTCAACTGCCGTTTCCAGGGTCACCCAAATTTCAGGGATAGAACGCATCCAGCAGGTAGCCGGTGATGGCGCCGGGATTGGCGGCGGCGCTCACCGTTAGCGCGCCGATGCCGGTAAATTTGCCGTGCGCAGCCAGCGTTGGCGGCGCGCCCAGTTCGTCCGCCGTGACGACGCGGCGCGCCAGGATATGGCCCCAAGCGTCGGTCAGGGTCAGTTCCAGCGCCGGACTGGCCACGGGCAGGCTGGCCGTGTTGCGCAGCGTGACACTGAAGCGAAAGCTGCCGGAGTCGGTGGAGGTGAGATCCTTATCGTCGATGACGATCGCATTCGGTTGCCGATAAGGCTGGATACGGCAGCGCAACGGTGCGCACAACGCTTGCAGCGCGGGGGTCAGTCGCGGCGCACGCGCGGCCAGCCAGTCACGATGGCTCAGCGTGACCTGCCAGAGCAGGCTGAGTGTCAGCAGCGACAGCGACAGCCACTGCAACCGGCGGACCGGACGCGAGGACCAGAACGCGCGCTGCCGCGCTCTGGCAACGAACGATGGCACCGGCTGATCGGCATCCGAGCCAGTTTCCATGGCCAGCGCCGAAGCGACCGGCCCATCGGCCATGCCGGGTGCGGCGTCCGAAGGCGGCGCGCCAGGTTCGCTGGCGCGCTCACCGGGCTGGCTGGCGGGTTCGCTGTCCGTCTCGCTGGCGTCGTCTTCGAGTGGCTCGGCTTGCTCTGACTCGCTTGCCGTCGTGCTCCAGTCCGCCACGTCGGGCGCGCCCGTGAATTGGCCAATGAGTGATGGCCCGAACAAAACCGGCAGTACCGCCTGCGCATCATCTCCGGCGTCCGGCGGCTCGGACTCGAACGCTTTACCGAGTTGCTGTTTTTCGGTCGGGGCAAACTCCGAAGGCGGGCCTTCCAGCGCGGCATTGGGCGCGTCAGAGCCGGCTGGCGCGTGCGCTGCAACGTCGAGCGGCGGCGGCGGGGCCTGCCTGCCCGCGCGCGGGGTCTGGTCGTAGGGCAGCATGTGCACCGAGGCGTCGAACACCTTGCCGCACTGACCGCAACGCACCCAGCCCGCCGCGATGCGGATCTGGTCCGGCACGAGCCTGAACAGGGTCGAGCAAGCCGGGCAGCGTGTGACGAGGCCCATGAGACAGCGATTGCAGTTGCAGCGTGGAAGAACTGCCGCGATTGTAGGCAGCGCTTATGCGCGACGCGCGGTCAGCAGGACCCAGCCATCTTCGGCGTCGGCCACTTCCAGCGCCAGATATGGCGCGTAGGCTTGTTGCAATTGCCCGGTCTGGCGTTCCAGTACGCCGGCCAGCGCCAGCGCGCCGCCCGGCCGCACGTGGCCGCACAGCAGGGGCGCCAGCACCATGAGCGGCGTGGCCAGGATGTTGGCCAGCACGGTGTCATACAGACCCTGTGCGCAGTCGGGCAGGCCAGCGGCGATTGGCACGCCGTTGGCGGCGGCGTTGTCGCGGGTGGCTTGTACCGCCGCCGGGTCGATGTCCACGGCGTCCACGCTGGCCGCGCCGTGCAGCGCCGCGCCGATAGCCAGGATGCCCGAGCCGCAGCCGTAGTCCAGCACGCGCTGGCCGGTGGGCGGATGGGCGGCGATCCAGCGCAGGCACATGCGGGTGGTGGGGTGCGTGCCGGTGCCGAAGGCCAGCCCCGGATCGAGCCGGATCACGCGCGCGGCCTGCTCGGGCACTTGGCGCCAGGTGGGCACGATCCAGAATGTGGGCGTGACCGGCACCGGCTCGAATTGCGACTGCGTCAGCCGCACCCAGTCCTGCTCGGCCACGGGCGCAAGGGCCTGCACCGCGCAGCCAGCGAAAAAGTCTTGCGCCGCCAGCAGCCGCGCCGCCTCTTGCGCTGCCGCCTCATCGGCAAACAGCGCCGTCACGCGCGAGCGTGACCAGCTTTGCGCCGGCGGCGGCAGGCCGGGTTCGCCGAACAGCGCCTGCTCCGACTGGGTGCCGGCATCGGCATCCTCGACCGACACGCTGAGCGCGCCCAGCGCCTCAAGTGCGTCGCTCACCGGCTCGACGCGGTCTTCGGAGCAACGCAGATGCAGCTCAAACATCAGCGGGGATGCTCGCTCAACCATTTTTCCAGGTAGTGGATATTGGTGCCGCCGGCCACGAACTTGGCGTCCACCATCAGCTCGCGGTGCAGCGCGATGTTGCTGCTGATGCCTTCCACCACCGTCTCGTCCAGCGCCGTGCGCATACGGGCAATGGCTTGCTCGCGCGTGTCGCCATAGACAATGATCTTGCCAATCATGGAGTCGTAGTTGGGCGGCACGAAGTAGTTGTTATAGACGTGCGAATCCACCCGCACGCCCGGCCCGCCGGGCACGTGCCAGGTGGTGATGCGGCCCGGCGAGGGGGTGAATTTGAACGGGTCCTCGGCGTTCACGCGGCATTCGATGGCGTGGCCCTTGAGCTGGATTTGCCGCTGGGTGAAAGGCAGCTTTTCGCCCGCGGCCACCATGATCTGCGTGCGCACGATGTCCACGCCGGTGATCCACTCGGTGACCGGGTGCTCGACCTGCACGCGGGTGTTCATCTCGATGAAGTAGAACTCGCCGTTTTCGTACAGGAACTCGAAGGTGCCCGCGCCGCGGTAGCCGATTTTCTTGCAGGCGGCCACGCAACGCTCGCCGATGCGCTCGATCAGCCGGCGAGCGATGCCCGGCGCCGGCGCTTCCTCGATCACCTTCTGGTGACGCCGCTGCATAGAGCAGTCGCGCTCGCCCAGATAGACGGCGTTGCGATGCTTGTCGGCCAGTATCTGGATTTCGATGTGGCGCGGGTTCAGCAGGAACTTCTCCATGTACACCGCCGGGTTGTTGAAGGCCGCTTGCGCCTCGCCCCGGGTCATTTGCACCGCGCCGACCAGCGCCGCCTCGGTGTGCACCACGCGCATACCGCGCCCGCCGCCGCCGCCGGCGGCCTTGATGATGACCGGATAGCCAATGGCCTTGGCGATGCGCCTGATGGCCGCCGGATCGTCCGGCAGTTGGCCGTCCGAGCCGGGCACGCAGGGCACGCCGGCCTTTATCATGGCCTGCTTGGCCGCCACCTTGTCGCCCATGATGCGGATCGACTCAGGCGTCGGGCCTATGAACTGAAAGCCGCTTTGCTCCACCCGCTCGGCGAAGCCGGCGTTCTCGCTCAGAAAGCCGTAGCCGGGATGGATGGCCTCGGCGTCGGTGACTTCGGCGGCGGCGATGATGGCCGGCATGTTGAGGTAGCTCTGCGCCGACGCCGCCGGGCCGATGCACACGGCCTCGTCGGCCAGCCGGACGTACTTGGCGTCCCTGTCGGCCTCGGAATAGACCATCACGGCCTTGACGCCGAGTTCCTTGCACGCGCGCTGGATGCGCAGCGCGATCTCGCCTCGATTGGCGACCAGAATTTTCTTGAACATCCGCTGCTCCGCGGCCCGCTTATTCGATGACGAACAGCGGCTGGCCGAATTCCACCGCCTGCC
>WRJY01000313.1 GCA_009778355.1 Desulfovibrionaceae bacterium
CTCAAGCAGACCCTGGCCGCGCATGGGCTGAAAATGCCGCAACTGGCGATGCCGGTGCGCGTGCTGGTGATGGGCACGCCGCAAACGCCATCGCTGGACGCCGTGCTGGCGCTGCACCGGCGCGAAGAAATCATCGAGCGATTGCAACAAGCCTGAATTTCGTCGTATAATGCAAGGCTCGACGCCCAAACGGGGGTATAGCTCAGCTGGGAGAGCGCTTGCATGGCATGCAAGAGGTCAGCGGTTCGATCCCGCTTACCTCCACCAAAAAGCGTCGGGATTGAAGGTTTTGACCCTATCGTCTAGAGGCCTAGGACATCACCCTTTCACGGTGAGTACCGGGGTTCGAATCCCCGTAGGGTCGCCAAGTTTTGTGGCACTTGGCTTGCAGCAATCGCAAGATCGCGGCAGGCGAACGCCACACCGACGCGGAGTGGTAGTTCAGTCGGTTAGAATACCGGCCTGTCACGCCGGGGGTCGCGGGTTCGAGTCCCGTCCACTCCGCCAGAATGGTTCTTCCAACCTGTTGATTTGGAAGAGAAAAGAGCCACCGCAAGGTGGCTCTTTTGCTTTCAACCCTCGTTCCGACCTCCGACCCTGGATGTGATTGCATGGGATGAGACGGTAACAACGCCCATGCATGGCGGCCCCCTGTCACGGGGAAGACTTGCCCTTCTCGCCCGGCAAACGGCATGAGCAGATTTCATGCCGGCTTCACGCGCGCTTCACACAGCGCACATGGGCTTCCCGGACTGCTGGCACACTTGCCGTTGAACAAACACCGAGGACGTTGCCGTGCTTGCGCTTGCGAACCGAAAACTGGCGTCGTGGAGCGACGCGCTTTTTACCGGGCTGGGCCGCGCGCTTGGCCTTTTGCGCCCTGCGGCCCGTGGGCTGGCCGGCTCGTGGCAGCCGCCGGGCTGGCTGCGGATCGTGTGGGCGCTGGCGCTGTTCGTGCTGCGCTGGCTTCAGCAGCGGCTGGCGGGAGTGGCGGCGCTGGTCTTGCTGGCGCTGGCCGGCTGGGCGGGCAGTCCGCAGGTTTTGAAATGGTGGCATGGGCTGACGCCGGAGCGGGTGGAGCCGACCATCGCCATCGCGAACGCCGAGCGGCCTGGGCGCACGCGGATCGAGGACGACCGGGAGCCGAATCCGTTCGTCATCCACTTTTCTGCTTCGGCGGCGCCGGTCGAGCGCGTTGGCAAGGATGCTGCCGGCGTCACCATCGAGCCGGCTGTCGCGGGACGCTGGACGTGGAGCGATGGGCAGACCCTGGCGTTCATGCCCGCGCAGGATTGGCCGGTGGGCCAGCCGTACAAGGTGCGGGTGGGCAAGAACGCGCTGGCGCCGCACGTCGAGCTGGCGCAGCGCGAGTTCGAGTTCGTCTCGCCCGAATTCGCCGCAAACATCGAAAGCGCCGAGTTCTACCAGGACCCGGTGCAGGCCAATGTGCGGCGGGCGGTGTTCCGGGTGCGTTTTTCGCATCCGGTGAACACGGCGGAATTTGAAAAGCGCGTGACGCTGAATTTCGATCAGGCGTGCAGCGGCTCGATCTTCAGCAAGTGCGCGAGCGAGAAGTTCACGGTGAGTTACGACAAGCTGCATCTGGTTGCCACGCTGCAATCGGAGCCGCTGGCGATTCCAGAGAAAACGCGCCCGGTGGTGTTCAGCCTGGCGGCGGGCGCGGTGGCGCAGCGGGGCGGGCCGGGTCTGGACAAGGACATGCGGCGCTCGGTGGACATTCCGGGGCTTTACAACCTGGCGATCCAGAGCGTGGACGAGGACGCCGTGACCGGCGAGAACGGCGAGCCGGAGCACGTGTTGCACGTAACGGCCTCGATGCCGGTGCACGAGCGCGAGATGGCGCGCGTGGTGCAGGCCTGGCTGCTGCCGGCGGCCAAACAGGCCAAGGACGATGCCGATGAAAAGTTCGACTGGTCGGCCAACCCCGGCGACGTGACCGACGCTGTGCTGCGCCGCGCCAGGAAACTCGATTTGCAGCCCATCGCCAGCGAACGCGAAGTGACCGAGATGGTGAGTTTCCGTATGCCGCAGGCTGAGGGCGGGCGCTACTTGCTGGTGCGCGTGGCCAAGGGCCTGAAGACGCCCGGCGGCTACCAGCTTGGCGAGGCGTTGCAGAGCGTGCAACTGCTCAAACCCTTCGCGCCCGAACTGGCGATCATGAGCCGGGGATCGCTGCTGGCGCTGTCGGGCGAGCGCAAGCTGCCGATTCTGGTGCGCGATCTGCCGGGTATTCGCGTCGAGATCGGGCGCTTGCTGCCGCGGCAGTTGCAGCACCTGATTACGCAAGCGGGCGGCGAGTTCACCAAATTCGGCCAGCCGGAGTTTTATCGCGGCATTCAGCCGGACGACCTGATGGAGCGCTTCAGCAAAGACATTCCGATCGACGCGCTGCCTGGCAAGGCGCACTACGAAACCGTCGATTTCGCCGACTACCTGCTGAAAAACGCGAATGACCGGCGCGGCGTGTTCCTGCTGCGCGTGAAGGGCTACGATCCCAAGGCCGAGGCCAAGTCCAAAGGCGAATCGGCGGACCAGTCAGCGCGGGACGAGGCGTCCGCCAGCGAGGAAGGCGGCGATGGCGAGAACGGCGATGGCGACGAAGGCGAGGAAGGCCGCGGCGATCCAGGCCGGCACAGCGACCAGCGCCTGGTGCTGGTCACCGACCTGGGCATCGTTGCCAAGAAATCGCTCGACGGTACGCGCGACGTGTTCGTGCAGAGCATCGCCAACGGCCAGCCCGTGGCGGGCGCGCAGGTTGAAGTGTGGGGGCGCAACGGCACCGTGGTGGCCGCGCAGGCCACCGACGCGACCGGCGCCGCCAAACTGCCGAGTCTGGCCGGTTTCCAGCGCGAGAAACAACCCGTGGCGCTGGTGGTGCGCAAAGAGGGCGATTTGAGTTTTCTGCCCCTCGACCGCGTTGACCGCGCGCTCGATGTTTCGCGCTTCGACGTGGGCGGTCTGCGCGCGGCGGGCGTGCCCAACCAGATGACCGGCTACCTGTTCAGCGACCGCGGCATCTACCGCCCCGGCGACACCATGCACATCGGCATGATCGTCAAGGCCGGCAATTGGGCCACCTCGCTGCGCGATTTGCCGCTGGAGGCCGAGATCATCGACGCGCGGGGCCTGAGCGTGCGGCGCGAAAAGCTGCGTCTTGGCCCCGCCGGCGCGGCGGAGATCGAACACACCACGCAAGACAGCTCGCCCACCGGCAACTACACCGTCAGCCTTTATTTGCCGCGCGAGTCCTCGCCCGGCAATCCCGAAGTGCATGGCCTGCTGATCGGCAGCGCCACGGTGAAGGTGCAGGAATTTTTGCCCGACCGCACCAAGGTCACGGCCCGGCTCAGCAGCGAGGCGGCCGAAGGCTGGGTGAAGCCGAATGATTTGAAGGCGCTGATCGACGTGCAGAACCTGTTCGGCACGCCCGCGCCCAATCGCAAGGTGGAGGGCACGCTCACGCTCAGCCCGGCTTTTCCGGCGTTCCGCGCCTTTGCCGACTACGCCTTTTTCGACCCGCAGCGCGCCACCGACAAGCAGGAAGACGACCTGGGCAGCGTGCAGACCAGCGACGAGGGCAAGGCCGAGTTCGATTTGCGCCTGTCGCGCTTTCAGGCCGCGACCTACCAGGTGCAGGTGTTCGCCAAGGCGTTCGAGCCGGAGGGCGGGCGCAGCGTTGCCGCCGAGGCGCACGCACTGGTCAGCGACCGGCCCTACCTCGTCGGCGTCAAGGTCGATGGCGACGCCAGCTACGTCAGCAAGGGCGCGGCGCGCAACGTCAGCGTGATTGCCATCGACCCGCAAGCGAAGAAGACGGCGGTGGCCGGCCTGAAGATCGAGCGCGTGGAGCGCAAGGTGCTGTCGGTGCTGGTCAAGCAGGACAGCGGCCTGTACCGCTACGAGTCGCGCCGCAAGGAGGTCGTGCTGGAGAGCAAGCCCTTCGCCATCGCGGCGGCGGGCAGCGCCGTGGCGCTGGACACCGCCACGCCCGGCGACTTTGCCTACGTGATTCGCGACGCCGGCGCGCTGGAGCTGAACCGCGTCGAATACAGCGTGGCCGGCAACGCCAACGTCTCGCGCTCGCTCGACCGCAACGCCGAGCTGCACCTGACGCTCGACCGCAAGGACTACGAGCCGGGCCAGGAGATTCAGGTCAGCATCCGCGCGCCTTACGTCGGCGCCGGTCTCATCACCATCGAGCGCGACAAGGTGTACGCCCATGCCTGGTTCAAAACCGACCAGACCGCCTCGGTGCAGAAGATCACGCTGCCCCAGGACTTCGAGGGCACCGGCTACATCAGCGTGCACTTCGTGCGCGACCCGGCCTCGGACGAGATCTACATGAGCCCGCTGTCCTACGGCGTCGCGCCCTTTGCCACCAGCCTCGCCCGGCGCACCGCCAAACTGCAATTGACGAGCAGCGAACTGGTCAAGCCCGGCGAAACGGTGAAGATGAAGCTCACCAGCGACAAGCCCACGCGCGCCGTGGTGTTCGCGGTGGATGAGGGCATCCTGCAAGTGGCGCGCTACAAGACGCCCGATCCGCTCAAGCACTTTTTTCAAAAACGCGCGCTCGAAGTCGGCACCCTGCAAACGCTCGATCTGATCCTGCCCGAGTTCAACAAGCTCATGCAGGGCGCCGCGCCCGGCGGCGACGGCGAGGGCGACCTGGGCAGGCGCCTGAACCCCTTCAAACGCAAGCGCGACAAGCCGGTGGCCTATTGGTCCGGGCTGGTTGAAGTGAACGGCAGCCGCGAGTTCGAATACACCGTGCCCGACAGCTTCAACGGCAGCCTGCGCGTAATGGCCGTGGCGGTGAACGACGATACCGCCGGCGCCCAAAGCACCCGCACCGTGGTGCGCGGCGACATGGTGATTCTGCCCAACGCGCCGCTGGCCATGGCGCCCGGCGACACGGTGGAAGTGGGTGTCGGTCTTGCCAACAACATCGAAGGCTCAGGCAAGGATGCGCCCATCGCGCTCACGCTCACCGCATCCGGCGGGCTGGAAGTGGCGGGCGATGCCACGCAGACGCTCAAGGTCAACGAGCGCGGCGAGGCCAGCGCCAAATTCAGCGTGCGCGCCAAGCCGGGCGCGCAGGCCGTGCTGGGTTCATCGGCGCTGGTGTTCACGGCCACGCACGGGGAGCACAGCGCGCGGCTTACCAACGAAGTCAGCGTGCGCCCGGCCTCGCCGTTCGTCACGCTGGTGCAGGCCGGCAGCTTCCAGCGCGCCGGCGAACTGTCGAGCAAGGGCGACTTCTATCCCAACTTCCGCCGCAGCGACCTCGCGGTATCGGCTGCGCCCTGGGCCTTTGCCACCAGCATGATGCAGTACCTCGAAGCCTATCCGCACGGCTGCACAGAGCAAATCACGAGCCAGACCTTTCCCGCCGTACTGCTGTCCAACCGGCCTGAACTGGTCAAGGAAATGGCGCGCGGACGCAGCGCCGGGCAAGGCCCGATGCCCGAGGCGCGCAAAACCTTCGAGCGTTACCTGGTGCAACTGCGCCCGCGGCAGACGGCGGACGGCGGTTTTGCGATGTGGCCTGGCGACGGCAGCGCCAGCCCGTTCGCCACGCTCTACGCCGTGCACCTGCTGGTCGAGGCCCGGGACCGCAAGCTGCCCGTACCGCAGGACCTGCTGCAAAAGGCCAACGTCTATCTGCAAGGCTGGCTCGGCGGCGGCGACAACTCGCTCGACAACTGGCGTCAGCGCGCGCAGGCGGCCTATTTGCTGACGCGCCAGGGCATCGTCGTGCCCGCCGCGCTGGCGAATTTGCGCGAGGCGTGGCGCGGCCAGCGCACGCACGGCTGGGGCGACGACCTTGGGGCCGCATACCTGGCCGCGAGCTACCAGCTCGTGAAGCAGGAACAGGTGGCGGGCGAACTGATCGACCCCGTGTGGGCCGACCTGCTGGCGCGCAGCGAAAAGAAAACGCGCCGCAACGTCTGGGGCAGCTACTACGACCCGCTGGTGCACGACGCCATGCTGCTGCACCTGGTGGCGCGGCATTTCCCGGCGCGGCTGAAGGCAATCAAGCCGGCAGTGTGGGAAGGCATGGGCGCAATGGTGCGCGATGGCTGGTACAACAGCCTGTCGTCGGCCACCATGCTGCTCTCGGTCGATGCCTACTTCGAGGCCGTGGCGCAGAACGCCGATGGCAAGCTGACGGCGCAAGCCATCGACGCCAAGGGCCAGGCGGCGGCGCTGGCGCTGGGCGCGGTCAACCCGATCACGCGCGCCGCCGTGCCGCCGGGCACGGCCAAGCTGCACCTGGCCAACGACAGCGACTTCAATCTGTACTACTCTTGGACGGAACAAGGCTTCGAGCGCAACCTGCCTGCCACGCCGGTAAGCCAGGGCCTGGAAATTTCCCACGAAGTGCTCGACGCCAAGGGCAACCCCATCACCCAGGCCAAACTGGGCGACGAAGTGACGGTGCGCGTGCGCGTGCGCAGCCTGGAGCGCGCCAGCATCGACGACGTGGCGCTGGTCGACGTGCTGCCCGGCGGGCTGGAGCCGGTGCTGCAAGCCGCCAGCGACGCCAGTGATGATGGTGATGACGCCGACGCGCCGATCTGGAAAAAGCGCTTGGGCGGCAAGGGTTCCTGGCAAGTGAACTACGCCGACATCCGCGAAGACCGCGTGGTGTTCTACGGCAGCGTGAACAGGGATTTGCTCGAAGTCACGTACAAGGCGCGCGCCACCAACGCCGGCGACTACGTGGCCCCCGCCGCGTATGGCGAGGCGATGTACGACCGGCGCATCTTCGCGCGCTCAGGCGGCGCGCGGTTCCAGGTGGTGGCGCAATGATCGACAGTTCCCTGCTCTCCTCGCGGGTAGGGGCTTGAATCCGATGGCGTTGATGCGGGCGACCACATGGTGACTGACCAATGACACCGCCCTGTCTTGCTCCTTCCCCCTCTGGGGAAAGGCAGGGATGGGGGCGGCAGCGTTACCAGAACATCCGTTATTGGTTTGGGCGCTGTCCCCCATCCCAACCTTCCCCAAAAGGGGGAAGGGGTTTGGGGCGAATGCTCGCGCTGTTCGCGCTGGCGCTGGCTTTCGTCCTCGCCTTGCTGCGCCTGTGGCCGCACGCGCCGCTCAGTGAGGCCGTGGGCAGCTCGCGCGCCATCTATGCGCAGGGCGGCGAGTTGATGCGCATCACGCTGGCGGGTGACGGGCAGTACCGGCTTTGGGCGCCGCTGGAGCGCATCTCGCCGCGGTTGATCGACGCGGTGCTGATCTATGAAGACCGGCGCTTTTACATGCACCCCGGCGTCAACCCCGCCGGCTTGCTGCGCAGCGCTTGGCGCAATGCTGGCGGCGCGCGCCGGCAAGGCGGCTCGACAATCACGATGCAACTGGCGCGGCGCGTTTACGGCATCGACAGCCGCAGCATTTCCGGCAAGCTGGAACAGATCGGCGCGGCGCTCTGGCTCGAAGCGCGTTACGGCAAGCGCGACATTCTGGAGGCGTACCTGAATACCGCTCCCTACGGCGGCAACATCGAAGGCGTGCAGGCTGCCAGTCTGATCTACTTTCGCAAGGATGCGGCTGATCTCACCCTGCCCGAGGCGCTGACGCTGGCGGTGATTCCGCAAAACCCCGTCAAGCGCATTGCCGAACGCGGGCGCAATGCCGAATTGCAAGCGGCGCGCCAGCGCCTGTGGGCGGCGTGGGCCGAGCGCGATCCGGCCGCCAGGCAACACGCGCCCGATGCGCAGCTCACCCTCGCGGCGCAGTCGCGCGGCAGCCTGCCGTTTCTCGCGCCGCACCTCACCGACATGCTGCTCGCGCAGGAGCGCGGCGCGCGCGACATTCGCACCACCATCGACCTGCGGATGCAGGCCACGCTGGAGCGCGTGATGCGCCAGTACCTGCGCGCCCACGCCGACGTGGGCTTGAACAACGCCAGCGCGTTGCTGCTCGATGCCTCGACCATGCAGGTGCGCGCGCTGATCGGCTCGGCCAACTGGCGCGACGACGCCATCGCGGGCCAGGTCAACGGCACGCAGGCCAAGCGATCGCCGGGCTCCACGCTCAAGCCCTTCATCTACGCGCTGGCGCTCGACCAGGGGCTGCTGCATCCCAAGACCATGCTCAAGGACGCGCCCACCGCCTTCGGCCCCTACACGCCGGAGAACTTCGACCACTGCTTTGCCGGCCCGCTGGCGGCCGAGCAGGCGCTGATTCGCAGCCGCAACGTGCCCGCCGTGGCCGTGGCCGCCAAGCTCGCCAAGCCGGGGCTTTACGACTTCATGCGGCTGGCGGGCGTGTCCAGGCTGCAAAGCGAATCGCACTACGGCCTGGCGCTGGTGCTCGGCGGCGGCGAGGTCACGTCGGAGGAACTCGCTGGCCTTTATGCCACGCTGGCCAATGGCGGCGTTTCGCAGCCGCTGCGCTACACGCAACCCGCGCCTGATGAAAAGCCCGCGCAGCCGCTGCGGCTGTTGAGCGAAGAGGCGTCCTTCATCACGCTCGACATGCTGCGCCGCACGCCGCGCCCCGACACGGCACTGCCCGCGCGTCCCGCAATTGCGTGGAAAACCGGCACCTCATGGGGCTTTCGCGACGCCTGGACCGCGGGCGTGTTTGGCCGCCATGTGCTGGTGGTGTGGGTCGGCAATTTCGATGGCAGCAGCAACCCGGCGCTGGTCGGCGTGGATGCCGCCGCGCCCTTGTTTCTGCGCATGATCGATGCGTTGCGCGCCGAGCGGCTCGACCCCGGCGAAGCGCCCGCGCCGCGTCCGCCCGATCTGCGGCAGGTCGAGGTCTGCGCCGCCACGGGCGGGTTGCCCGACGCGCTGTGCCCGGTGCGCGTCACCACCTGGTTCATCGCCGGCAAGTCGCCGATCGAGGTCAGCCGGTTGCACCGCGCGGTCTGGGTCGATGAAGCCAGCGGCAAGGTGGTGTGCGGCCCGCGGCCCGGCGCACGTCAGCAGGTCGTCGAGCAATGGGGCAGCGACATGCGCCGGCTGTTCCGTCAGGCCGGACTTCCGCGCGCCGCCGTGCCGGCCGACGGCTGCGACAGCGGCGCCGCACCGGCGCCGGCGCCGCTCATCACCTCGCCGCTGCGCGGCGTGCGCCATACCTTGCGCGCCTACAAGCCCGAACCGCTGGTGCTGCGCGCCGAGGCCGCTGCGGGCGTTCGCACCGTCTATTGGTTTGCCGACGATGCCCTGATCGGGCAGGCCGCGCCGGGCGAGGGCATCGCGTGGCTGCCGGCGCTTGCCGAATCAGGCCGGCGCTACCTGCTGCGGGCCGTGGACGACCAAGGCCGCGCGGAAGCGCGCGAAGTCGTGGTTGACGTGGCCCCGTGAACTCAATTGAAGCGTGGCGTGATGGGACAATCCGCTTCATGAACGGCCCCGCCACCCTGACGCTGACCCGCCCCGACGACTGGCATCTGCACCTGCGCGATGGCGCCGCCATGGCTGCCGTGGCGCCACACACGGCGGCGCAATTTGGGCGCGCGATTGTCATGCCCAACCTCAAACTGCCGGTCGCCACGACTGCGCAGGCGCTATCGTATAAAGAGCGCATCATCAAGGCAGTGCCTGCCGGCATGGACTTCGATCCGCTGATGACGCTGTACCTCACCGACAACACGCCGCCAGAGGAAATCGCCCGCGCGCGGGACGCTGACATTGTTGCCCTCAAGCTCTACCCGGCTGGCGCCACCACCAACAGCGATGCCGGCGTCACCGACATCCGCAAGACTTATCGGACGCTGGAGGCCATGCAGCGCGCCGGCCTGAAGCTGCTGGTGCATGGTGAAGTGACGGACCCGGCCATCGACCTGTTCGACCGCGAAGCGGTGTTCATCGACCGCGTCATGATTCCGCTGCGGCGCGACTTTCCGGCGCTGAAAATCGTCTTCGAGCACATCACCACCCAAGAGGCCGCGCAGTACGTGGCCGAGGCTGGCGAGCACACGGCGGCCACCATCACCGCGCACCACCTGCTGTACAACCGCAACGCCATTTTTCTGGGCGGCATCAGGCCGCACTATTACTGCCTGCCGGTGCTCAAGCGCGAATTGCACCGCCAGGCGCTGGTGCGGGCGGCCACCAGCGGCGGCGCGCGTTTTTTTCTTGGCACCGACAGCGCCCCGCACCCGGCGCACCTGAAGGAACACGCCAGCGGCTGCGCCGGTTGCTACACCGCCCACGCCGCGCTGGAGCTGTACGCTGTCGCGTTCGAGGCCGCAGGCGCGCTGGACAAGCTGGAAGGCTTTGCCAGCTTCCACGGCCCCGACTTTTATGGCCTGCCGCGCAACACCGGCCAGGTCACGCTGGCGCGCGAACCCTGGACGCCGCCCGAGTCCTACCCCTTCGGCGACGGCCAACTCAAACCCCTGGCCGGCGGCGAGCCGCTGGCCTGGCGGCTGCGGGTCTGATGACGGCCCGTATCCTCATTATTGGCCGCTGAAAGTCTGGCGGGCGCATCAGCTTGGCTCGGCTTGGCTGGCGTGCGCGGCGGCTTGAATGCTGACGGCGCGGCCCCATCTAAATCGGTCGCGGCGGCGCAGCGCCGTTTGCAGCACACAAGGAAACCGATGAAACGCATTGCACTGTTCGTCCTCACAAACCTTGCCGTCATGGTGGTGGTGGGTATCGTCGCCAGCCTGCTTGGCGTAGGTAATTACACCGGCGGCAACGTGCTGCCGTTGATGGTCTTTTCGCTGGTGGCGGGTTTTGCCGGCGCCATCATTTCGCTGTTGATGAGCAAGTTCGCGGCCAAGATGAGCATGGGCGTGCGGGTCATCGAGCAGCCGGGCAATGCCGACGAGGCCTGGATCGTCGAGACCGTGCGCAAGTTCGCCGACAAGGCCGGCATCGGTATGCCGGAGGTCGGCATTTACGAGGGCGAGCCGAACGCCTTTGCCACCGGCGCGTTCAGGAACTCGGCCCTGGTGGCCGTTTCCACCGGCCTGCTGCGCGGCATGACGCGCGAGGAGGTCGAGGCCGTCATCGGCCACGAGATCACTCATGTGGCCAACGGCGACATGGTGACCATGGCGCTGATTCAGGGCGTGATGAACACCTTCGTGGTGTTCGCCAGCCGTTTCATCGGCTCGCTGGTGGACGGCGCTTTGCGCCGCGATGGCGAACGCGGCGGCCCCGGCATCGGTTACTTCGTCTCGACGATGGTGCTGCAAGTGGTGTTCGGTTTTCTCGCCGGCATGGTGGTGGCCTGGTTTTCGCGCCAGCGCGAATTCCGCGCCGACCACGGCTCGGCCCGGCTCATGGGCCAGCCCGCTTCGATGATCAACGCCCTGGCGCGTCTGGGCGGGATGCACGCCGAAGGCCAGCAGATGCCGCAAAGCCTGCAAGCCATGGGCATCGTCGGCGGCATCGGCAAGCTGCTGGCCAGCCACCCGCCGATGGAAGAGCGCATCGCCGCGCTGAAAAATTTTCAAGGTTGATAGACGCAGGCAAGGCGCGCGCGCCTGCCGCAAGCGCGCCGCGCTGGCTTGCCTTGACGCTGGCCGATGCATAACATATTTGTTAATATCGACTGGTGTTCTACACCATTCACTACTACAGCGAAGCCGTGCAGGCCGACATCTTGGCGTTGCCGAACACTCTTCGGGCGCGCTACTTCAACTTGGCCGACCGCATGGAAGTCAGCGGCCCGAACTTGGGTGAGCCGCACACCAAGGCGTTCGGCGGCGGTCTGTTCGAGTTACGTTTGATGGCAGCCGAGGGCATCGCCCGCGTGTTTTTTTGCACGCTGGTGGGTCGCCGTATCGTGATGCTTCACAGCTTTGTGAAGAAGACCGACAAGACTCCGCCAGCGGAGCGCCGGATTGCTGAAATCCGACTGAAGGAGGTCAAGAATGTTGACGCATGAAGAACTGAAAACCCTGGTGCTGTCCGACCCCGTCGTGCGCGCCGAATACGAACGCATCGAGCGCGAGGAAATGCCCATGCTCGATGCCATTTTGAAGGCGCGCGCCGAGGCCGGGATGACGCAGGCGCAGGTGGCCGAGCGCATGGGCACCAAGGCGCCGGCGGTGGCGCGGCTGGAAAACGCGCTGGTGACGGGCAAGCATTCGCCGTCGGTCGCCACGCTGCAAAAATACGCGGCGGCGCTGGGCAAGCGGCTGGAAGTGCGGTTTGTCTGAACCCGATGCGGCCATTTGCCGGCCTCATCGGTAATTTCACCAAGCATCTGCTTGGCAAAAATCATTCGGTGCGCTATGCTGCGCGCCATGCCGCTCACCGCAGTTTCCGCCGCTGCTTCGCCTGCCGCCCGCCGGGGCCGTCCGCCCAAGACGGCGGCCGAGCGCGATGAGGGCAACCGCCGGCAGGTGCTGATCGGCGCGGCAGCGCGCCTGTTTCGCACCAAGGGGTTCGACGGCGCCAGCACGCGCGATATCGCGGCGGCGTCAGACATGCAAAGCGGCTCGCCGTTCTATTTTTTTCAGAGCAAGCAAGCCTTGCTGCACGCGGTGATGCAAGAAGGCATGAGCCGCGCCACGCAGAGCCAGGCGCTGGTGCTGGCGGCGCTGGGCGCGCGCGCGCCGGCGCGGGACAGGCTGCGCGCGCTGGTGCGCCATCATTTCGAGGTACTGCTGGGCGCGGACAGCGACTTCATTCCGGTGATGCTGTACGAATGGCGTTCGCTCACACCCGCGCAGCGGCAGGACGTGGCGGCGCGCAAGGACGCCTACGAAGCCGCCTGGATGCCAACGCTGCGCGCGCTGCGCCGCGCCGGGCGGCTGCGGGCGCGGCCCGAAGTCGCGCGCCTGTTTATCTTCGGCGCGCTGAACTGGTCGGTGCAGTGGTTTTCCAGCCGGGGCGCGCTGTCGCTGGACGAATTGACCGAGCAGGCGCTGCTGCTGTTCACGGGGGACCAATGATGCGCTATCCGTGTCCCGCCCGCCCTGAGCCTGTTCACATGTAAACGATTCAACCCAAGGAGACCGCCATCATGCAATGGACACACGAGCACGAGGAAATCCGCAAGACCCTCAAGCGCTACATCGACGAGCACATCAATCCCCATGTGGACGAATGGGAAGCGGCTGAGATATTCCCCGCCCACCAGGTATTCAAGGGCCTGGGCAAGCTGGGCCTGCTGGGCCTGACCAAGCCGCCCGAATACGGTGGCATGGGGCTGGACTATTCGTATTCGGTGCTGATGGCCGAAACGCTTGGCTACATCCACTGCGCCGGCGTGCCCATGGCCATTGGCGTGCAGACCGACATGTGCACCCCCGCGCTGGCCCGCTACGGCAGCGACGAACTGCGGCGCGAGTTTCTGGCGCCCGCCATCGCGGGCGACCAGGTGGGCTGCATCGGCGTCAGCGAGCCCAGCGCCGGCAGCGACGTGGCCGGCATCAAGAGCCACGCGCGCAAGGACGGCGGCGACTACCTCATCAGCGGCCAGAAGATGTGGATCACCAACAGCCTGCAAGCCGACTGGATGTGCATGCTGGTCAACACCGGCGAAGGTCCGGTGCACAAAAACAAGAGCCTCATCATGGTGCCCATGCGCGAGGGCCCCGGCGGCAAGCTGACCAAGGGCATCGAGGTCGCCAGCAAGATCAGGAAAATCGGCATGAACGCCAGCGACACCGGCCTGATCTACTTCGACGAAGTGCGCGTGCCGCAGCGCAACCGCATCGGCGCCGAAGGGCAGGGCTTCATCTACCAGATGCAGCAGTTCCAGGAAGAGCGCCTGTGGGGCGCGGCCAGCGGCATCCAGAGCTTCAACAACGCCATCGACTGGACCATCGAATGGGCGCAGCAGCGCAACATGTTCGGCGCCACGCTGGCCGACCAGCAGTGGGTGCAGTTCAAGCTGGCCGAACTCAAAACCGAGGTGGAATGCCTGCGCGCGCTGGTCTACCAAGCCTGCGAGCTGTACGTGGCCGGCAACGACGTGCTGGAACTGGCCAGCATGGCCAAACTCAAGGCCGGTCGCCTGGGCCGCCAGGTGCCCGACACCTGTATGCAGTTCTGGGGCGGCATGGGCTACACCTGGGACAACAAGGTATCGCGCATGTACCGCGACACCCGCTTGACCAGCATCGGCGGCGGCGCCGACGAGGTGATGTTGGGCATCCTGTCCAAATTGATGGGCATCGCCAAGAGACCGCCAGCCAGGTGAATGGATTGACTCCTTCCCCCGCCGACGGCGGGCTGGGATGGGGAACTTGCTTCAGCCCGGCCCGCCCGTTCGCCTTGGGCAAAGTTGCGGGGTGGGCAGGAGCAGGGCTTTGACAGACTCGGCCCGAACGATTTTTGAACCGGCGATCATGGGCACAGGGCTTAGAGCCTGTTTATGATCTCGGCAGGCCCGCGTTGGTCTGCAATCGGGATGAGTTGGCGGTCAAGGCGCGCCGCATGGGCTTGTGCCCATACAAGCGGCTTGGCCGCCAAATCGCCCGATTTCGGCCCAACCCTTCGGGCAGACACCTTTTCGGGCGGTCTGCGGCGTTGCAAATCCTCGCCATAGCGGGGCT
>WRJY01000314.1 GCA_009778355.1 Desulfovibrionaceae bacterium
CCTTCCAGCGCGGCCAGGCGCTGCTCCAGCACGTCGGTGGTGGGGTTCATGATGCGGGTGTAGATGTTGCCCGGCACTTTCAGGTCGAATAGGTCCGCGCCGTGCTGAGCGCTGTCGAAGGCGTAGGCCACCGTCTGGTAAATGGGCGCGGCCACCGACTTGGTCGTCGGATCGGGCCGGTAGCCGGCGTGAACGAGCCGGGTTTCAAATTTCCAGGCGGGTTGGGACATGGCGAATCCTTTCGGCAAAAAACGCTGCTTGATCGATGGCGCCGCAGACGCAAAACGCCACGGCCTTGTTGGGGCACGCAGACAGAGCCATTGCCCCCACAGCCTGCGCACACCGGTAGTCTAGGGCCTTGCCTTGGGGTGGCCTCAGACTTTTTGTTCATAAGCTCATGCCGCGCCGGGCCGCATCTAGCCACCGCTTGTATCCGGGGGGTCGCGCCGCAGCATGGCATCCATCGGCAGCCGATCCAGCTTGCGCGTTTTCAGGCTCGATCGCGAAACACGAATCGCTTGTCGAGCCCATACTTGGCGACGTAGCCGATCGCCAGGCCGATCACGCCGCCCAGGTAGCGCATCCAGCGGGTGCCGAACGGGGCGTGAAAGCCGAATTCAAAGCCCCAGAAAATGACCGTGGTGGCCACGCGCAACAGCGCATCCTGCGCGCCGATGTTGGCCGCCGTGGAGATGGCCGCGAACAGCGCGTACAGCAGGGCGATACGTTCATCGAGCGGGCCGCGCGGCGCTCTTGGGGCGGAACGCCTGGCACACCGCGTCGCGGGTTTCGAGGTAGGGGCCGCCGATCAGGTCGATGCAGTAGGGCACGGCGGCGAAAATGCCATGAACCACGGTCTGGCCGCTGGCGTCTTTCAGGCCCTCCAGCGTTTCGGCGATCGACTTGGGCTGGCCCGGCAGGTTGATGATGAGGCTGCGCCCGCAAATCACCGCTACCTGGCGCGAGAGGATGGCGGTAGGCACGAAGCGCAGGCCGATCTGGCGCATCTGCTCGCCAAAACCCGGCATCACCTTGTCGGCCACGGCCAGCGTGGCTTCGGGCGTGACGTCGCGCGGCGCGGGGCCGGTGCCGCCGGTGGTCAGCACCAAGGCGCAGCCGGCATCCGCCAGTTCGATCAAGGTCTGGCTGATAAGCGCCTGCTCGTCGGCAATCAGGCGCGGCTCGAAATGGATGGGGTTTTTCAGCGCCTTGCCAAGCCAGTCCTGCAAGGCCGGCAAGCCCTGATCCTGATAGACGCCTTTGGCGGCGCGGTCGCTGATGGAAACGATGCCGATTTTCACGGCGTCATGCGGAGCTTGTGATTCCTGAGACATGAAATTGCTATTTAATTAGTAGCGCGATTGTTTTCGAGATTCTCAGGCGCTGGCCCTCTCCCCCAGCCCCTCTCCCGCAAGCGGGCGAGGGGAATGCGATTCAGCGCGTTCAAGCGCATCGCGCACCAACTGGAACAACTCGCGGTATGCGCGCCCGTGGCGCTGCGCTTGACCCGCGGCGGGAGCTGACAGGGCGTCCTTGCGCGCCTGGCGCACCAGCGCGCGCAACTGCTGCATGTCGGTGGCGGGAAATTGCGCGGCCCAGTCGCTCACGGCGGCGTTGTCGGCCACCAGCCGTTCGCGCCAGCGTTCGGCGGCGTGCAGGCGCAGGGTGTCGCGGACCGAGCCTTTTTGCTGCTCGTCCAGCGCGGCGCGGATGGCTTCGATCTGCTCTTCGGGCAACTGGCGCATCAGCTTGCCGACGAACTGGCTCTGGCGGCGCCGGCCCTCGAAGTTGCCGATGCGCCCCAACTCTTGCAGCGCATCAAGCAACCGGGCCGGCAGCGCCAGCGGCTCCAGCAGGCCGGCGCGCAATGTCAATAGTTGCTCGCCGAGCGCCTGCAACTCGGCGCTGTGGGCTTTCAGTTCGGTCTTGCTGGGGCCATCGCCTCGTTGCTCGCGCTTGAGTTCCTCGTCCGCTTCGCTGCCTTCGGCGACGAATTGGCCGCGCACGAAATAGCCTTTTGGGGGTTTGCGGGACATAAAAAGTATCATATCCGCCACCATGCAAGACACCTCCACCCCCCTGCCCGGCTTCAGTTATTCGCGCGCTTTCTTCGAAGATTTGGTGGACGCGGCGCTGGCGCACGCCAAGAAGCTGGGCGCCACCGATGCCGCCGCCGAAGCGTCCGAAGGCTCGGGCCTGAGCGTCAGCGTGCGCCAGGGCGCGCTGGAGACGGTGGAGCGCAACCGCGACAAGTCGCTCGGCGTGACGGTCTATGTCGGCCAGCGGCGAGGCAATGCCAGCACATCGGACTTTTCGCGCCCAGCCATCGAGCGCACCGTGCAGGCCGCCCACGACATCGCGCGCTTCACCGCCGAAGACCCGGCCTCTGGTCTGCCCGACGACGCCGACATCGCCACCGATCAGCCCGACCTGCAACTGCTGCACCCCTGGCCGGTCACCAGCGAGCAAGCCGCCGGCATGGCGCTGGCCTGCGAGCGCGCCGCCTTCGCGGTGGACCGGCGCATCACCAACAGCGAAGGCGCCAGCGTTTCGGCGCAGCAAAGCCATTTCTTCAGCGCCCACACGCACGGCTTTCGCGGCGGCTACGCCAGTTCGCGCCACAGCCTGTCGGTGGCGCCGATTGCCTCGCTGCCAGGCAAGGGCGGCGGCGACATGCAGCGCGACTACTGGTACAGCTCGATGCGCGACGCGCGCCAACTGGCCAGCCCCGAAGCGGTGGGCCGCTACGCCGCCGAACGCGCGCTCAGCCGCCTGCAAAGCCGCAAGATCGCCACGCGCGAATGCCCGGTGCTGTTCGAGTCGCCCCTGGCCGCCGGCCTGCTGGGCGCCTTCGTGCAGGCGGTGAGCGGCGGCGCGCTGTACCGCAAAACCACCTTCCTGGTCGATTCGCTGGGTCAGCCGGTGTTTCCCGGCCACATCGACATCGACGAAGACCCGTTCGTGCCCGGCGGCAAGGGCTCGTCGCCGTTCGACGAGGAAGGCGTGCGCGTGCAACGCCGCAAGGTGGTGGACGGCGGGCGCGTGCAGGGCTACTTTCTCGGCACCTATTCGGCGCGCAAGCTGGGCATGAAGACCACCGGCAATGCCGGCGGCTCGCACAACCTCACGTTCACCTCGCGCCGCACGCAGCCGGGCGACGACCTCCCGGCCATGCTGCGCAAGCTGGGCACCGGCCTGTTCGTGACCGAGCTGATGGGCCAGGGCGTGAACTACGTCACCGGCGACTACTCGCGCGGCGCCAGCGGCTTCTGGGTGCAAAACGGCCAGATCGCCTACCCGGTGCAAGAGATCACCATCGCCGGCAACCTGCGCGACATGTTCATGGGCATCGAGGCCGTGGGCGCCGACGCCTACAACTACGGCGCCAAGACGATTGGCTCGGTGCTGGTGGGGCGGATGAAGGTGGCGGGCAATTGAACCTAAAAACGGCAGTTGAGCGCTTATTTACCTTCGTAACCTCTTATGAATGCAGAAGTTTTTGACTTCGATCGACATCACCATTTGGGTGAGATCGCTATGCGCCCGCCAGCACCGCGCTCGACGCGCCATGCGGCGTTGCTCGTCCTTGCAGGCAGTAGCCTGCCGCGTCCTCGCGTCTTGCCTGGCACGCCGATCACGGCACTGGCGGGCACATCCAACTGCCGTTTTTAGGTTGAAATGACCGCCCCGCCGCTCGCGCACCCCTTTCCCCGCTGGGCGAATCCTCCCCGCTCCTCTCCCCGCCGTGGGAAGGTTGGGGTGGGGGCCAGCGCCGCAACCAACGCTGAGAGCCTTGCGAACGCCATCGCCCCCATCCCTGCCTTCCCCCAAAAGGGGAAGGAGTTGGATTCGCGGATTTCATACCCTGCGGCTGAAGCGGCGCGGCATGACTGAAATAACCGCCCCGCTCCCCGCCCGCCCGCTGGTACTTGGCTCCACCTCGCGCTACCGGCGCGAATTGCTGGGCCGGCTGGGCTTGGCGTTTGACGTGCAGGCGCCGCAAGTGGACGAAACCCCGCGGCCCGGCGAAGCGCCCGCGGCGCTGGCGCGGCGGCTGGCGCTGGCCAAGGCGCGCGACGTGGCCGCACGGCGGCCCGAAGCCATCGTCATCGGCTCCGACCAGGTGGCCGATCTGGACGGTCAACCGCTCGGCAAGCCCGGCACGCACGAACGCGCCGCCCGGCAACTGCGCCGCATGAGCGGGCGCGTGGTGGTCTTTCATACCGCACTGGCGGTGGCGTGCCGCGCCAGCGGCTTCGAGCAGCAGGACCTGGCGCCCGTCGAAGTGCGGTTCCGCGACCTGAGCGATGGCGAGATCGAGCGTTACCTGCGGGCCGAGCAACCCTACGACTGCGCCGGCAGCGCCAAGAGCGAGGGGCTGGGCATCGCCTTGCTGGAGGCCATCGTCAGCGACGACCCCACGGCGCTGATTGGCCTGCCGCTGATCCGCACCGCGCGCCTGCTGCGCGCGGCGGGGCTGGTGTTGCCATGAGCGCCGCTCCCGGAACGCTTTACCTGGTGCCGACGCCGCTGGACCACGGCTGCGACAGCCAGTTGCCGCTGTCCGGCGTGTTGCCGCTGGGCACGATCGAAGTGGCGGCGTCGCTGTCGCACTGGATCAGCGAGAACGCCAAATCGACCCGCGCCTTTCTCAAGCGCGTGGATGCCGAGCGGCCGCTGACGCGGCCCGTGCAGGCGCAGCAGATCGTCGAGTTGCCGCGCCTGATCCACAAAAAGGGCGACCATGCGGGCGGCGCATTCACGCCTGGGCATGGCTTCGATGCCCGTCCCCTGCTGGCCCCGGCCTTGCAGGGCCACAACATGGGGTTGGTCAGCGAGGCGGGGATGCCCGCCGTGGCCGACCCCGGCAGTTCAGTGGTGCGGGCGGCGCACGAGTTGGGCATCGCCGTCGTGCCGCTGGTCGGCCCGGCGTCGCTGCTGCTGGCGCTGGCCGCCAGCGGCCTGAACGGGCAGCGTTTTGCCTTCACTGGCTACCTGCCGCAAGACGAGGCCCTGCGCGCGCGGCAACTGAAGCAACTGGAAGCGCGCGCGCTGGAGACCGGCGAAACCCAGTTGTTCATCGAAACGCCCTACCGCAACGCGGCGCTGATGCGCTCGATGCTGGCCAGCCTGCGCCCCGGCACCCGCCTGGCCGTGTGCAGCGCCGTCACGCTGCCGCAGGCCAGCGCCGTCACCAAAACGGTGGCCCAATGGCGCGCGCCGCCCGGCCCCGCGGCGGGCCACGATCTCAAAATGCCCGCGGTCTATGCCATTGGCGTGTGAAGGCCAAGCCGAATCAGTGTTTTCACGCATTGATCTGCCTTCAGGCACTGCCTATAAAATCAGTCTTCTCGGTACAAGCGCGTGCCTTGCGCACGGCGCGTTGGATTTGTATCCGCGCGCGCCGTCAAACGCCAAGTCCGGTGCTGGCCGCTTCGCCATCCGGGGCGGGCGGCTGACGCAACCCCAACCATCCAGACAGAAAGGTTTTAGATGAAACTGTCCCGCACCACCTCCATCATCATGGCCGCCGCCTTCGCCGCGCTGGGCGGCGCGGCCCAGGCTGCCGACACCGTCAAGATCGCCATCGCCGGCCCCATCAGCGGCCCGGTGGCCCAGTATGGCGACATGGTCAAGGCCGGCGTGCTGACCGCCATCGAGCAGATCAACGCCGCCAATGGCGCGGGCGGCAACAAACTGGAACCCGTGTTCATGGACGATGCCTGCGAACCCAAGCAGGCCGTGGTGGTGGCCAACAAGATCGTCAGCGACAAGATTCATTTCGTGATTGGCCACGTCTGCTCCGGCGCGACGATTCCGGCCTCCGAGATTTACGAAAACGAAGGCATCGTGATGGTCACGCCCTCGGCCACTTCGCCGGTGCTGACCGAAGGCAAGAAGCGCAAGTTCATCTTCCGCACCATTGGCCGCGACGACCAGCAAGGCCCGGCGGCGGCGCAGTTCGTCATCAGCCACCTCAAACCCGCGAAGGCGGCGGTGCTGCACGACAAGCAGTCCTATGGCCAAGGCATCGCCACCTCGGTCAAGAACGAACTTGAAAAAGCCCATATTCCGGTGGTGCTGTTCGAGGGCTTGAACGCGGGCGATTCGGACTATTCGGCCATCGTCACCAAGCTGAAGTCACAGGGCGTGGACTTCGTCTATTTCGGCGGCTACCACCCCGAAATGGGCCTGCTGATGCGCCAAGCGCGCGAGCAAGGCGTGAAGGCGCAGTTCATGGGGCCGGAGGGCGTGGGCAACAACGCCATCACGGCGATCGCGGGCGACGCTTCCGAAGGAATGCTGGTTACGCTGCCGGCCGACTTTGCCGCCGAACCGGCCAACGCCGCCATCGTGAAAGCCTTCGCCGACGCCAAGCGCGACATCAACGGCCCGTTCCAGATGGGCGCTTACGCGGGCATCAAGATCATTGCCGATGCCATGGCCGGCGCCAAGAGCACGGATCCGTCCAAGGTGGCCGCGTACATGCACAAGACCACGTTCGAGACGCCGCTGGGCGCCGCGGCCTACGACGCGCAAGGCGATCTGAAGTCGTACAAGTTTGTCGTTTTCAAGTGGCACAAGGATTCGTCCAAGACCGTGGCCGAGTAAGCCTCCGCACGTCGCTTGAAACGCGCCCCCGCGCCATGCCGCGAGCCGGCGGCGCGGGCCTGATACGCTGGTTCCCCCATGCCCTGCCCGCGCCTGACGCCGGCAGGCAGGGTTGCCGTGCATTATTGCGCCGCAACCGAACCCTTTCGTCATGAACGAGTTTCTTCCGCAATTCATCCAGCAGTTGATCAACGGCCTGACGCTGGGGTCGATTTACGCGCTGATCGCCATTGGCTACACCATGGTGTACGGCATCATCGGCATGATCAATTTCGCCCACGGCGAGATTTACATGATCGGCGCCTACGTGGGCCTGGTGACGCTGACGGCCATCGGCGCGCAGGCCGGCTACCCGTTGCCGCTGGTGCTGCTGGCGGCTCTGCTGGCGTCGGTGCTGGTCACCGGCGTCTATGGCTACGCGGTCGAGCGCGTGGCCTACCGGCCTTTGCGCGGCGGGCCGCGCCTGGTGCCACTGATCTCGGCCATCGGCATGTCGATCTTCCTGCAAAACTACGTGCAGATCGGCCAGGGCGCGCGCGACGTGTCGGTGCCGCACCTGATCTCCGGCGGCATCGACTTTCACATGGGCGGCAGCTTCGATGTCACCGTGTCCTATACGCGGGTGCTGATCGTCGGCGTCACGCTGGCGCTGATGATCGCGCTGACGCTGTTCATCGCCCATTCGCGCATGGGCCGCGCCTGCCGCGCCTGCGCGCAGGACATGCACATGGCCAACCTGCTGGGCATCGACACCAACCGCGTGATCTCGTTCACCTTCGTGCTCGGCGCCATGCTGGCGGCGGTCGGCGGGGTGCTGATCGGGCTGTCGGTGGGCAAGCTCAACCCCTTCATCGGCTTCGTCGCCGGCATCAAGGCGTTCACGGCGGCGGTGCTGGGCGGCATCGGCAGCATTCCCGGCGCCATGCTCGGCGCCCTGGTGCTGGGCCTGGCCGAAACCTTTGCCTCCGGCTACATGCCGGCTGAATACAAGGACGTAGTGGCCTTCGGCCTGCTGGTGCTGGTGCTGCTGTTCAGGCCCACCGGGTTGCTGGGCAAGCCGGACATAGAGAAAGTGTAAAAAAGGGATGATGGGCAAGACCACCGGCGCGGGCATGCCGCCCGCGCGTTTCGGTTCGCTGCGCGGCGCGGCGATGGCGGCGCTGCTGACCGCCGTGCTGACGATTCCAATTCTGGGCCTGAAGCTGCGCATGGAGGGCATCCGTCTGGTGTTGGAGCCGCACTGGCAGCCGGTGTGGCTGGCGGCGGCGGCGGTGTTCGTTTTTCAGCTCCTCAAACCGGCGCTGACACCGCTGGCGCGCGGGTTCAGACTGCCCGCCCTGCCCACGCTGGACGCGCGCCGCCAGCACATCGCCGTCTGGGCGCTGCTGGCCATCGGCCTGGCGTGGCCGTTCTTCGGCTCGCGCGGCGCGGTGGACGTGGCGACGCTGGCGCTGATCTACGTCATTCTCGGCCTGGGGCTGAACATCGTGGTCGGCTTTGCCGGCCTGCTCGACCTGGGCTACGTGGGCTTTTACGCCGTCGGCGGCTACACCTACGCGATGCTGAACCTGTATTTCGGCCTGTCGTTCTGGGCCTGCCTGCCGATCGCGGCGCTGCTGGCGGCGCTGGCTGGTTTTTTGCTGGGCTTTCCGGTGCTGCGCCTGCGCGGCGACTACCTGGCCATCGTGACGCTGGGCTTCGGCGAAATCATCCGCCTGCTGGCCAACAACCTGACCAGCCTGACCGGCGGGCCGGACGGCATCTCCAGCATTCCCAAGCCGACGTTGTTCGGCATCGAGATGGCGCGCAGCGCCAGCGTCGAAGGAGCGCAGACCTTCCACGAACTGCTGGGCATCGACTACAGCGGTGAGCACATGGTGATCTTTTTGTACCTGTTGGCGCTGCTGCTGGTGTGCTTTGCACTGTTCGTGTCCAACCGGCTGATCCGCATGCCGATGGGCCGCGCCTGGGAGGCGCTGCGCGAGGACGAGATCGCCTGCCGCTCGCTGGGCCTGAACCCGACGCGCGTAAAGCTGTCGGCCTTCACGCTCGGCGCCGCCTTCGCGGGCATCGCCGGGGCGTTCTTCGCTGCCAAGCAGTCGCTGGTCAACCCGGAGTCGTTCACCTTCATCGAGTCGGCGCTGATTCTGTCCATCGTCGTGCTCGGCGGCATGGGCTCGCAGCTCGGCGTCATCCTGGCCGCCATCTTGCTGACCGTGCTGCCCGAGGTGGCGCGCGGCTTTGCCGAGTACCGCATGTTGCTGTTCGGCCTGGTGATGGTGTTGATGATGATGTGGCGCCCGCAGGGCCTGCTGCCAGCTCGCCGCGCGCACGTGGAGTTGCCGCAATGAGCGACGTGAGCGTCGCGGGGCCGCACTTGCCTCCCTCTGCCCAACCCCTCTCCCGCGAGGGGAAAGAGGCTTCAAGCCCCTTGCTCCAGGTCACCGATTTGCAGATGCGCTTCGGCGGTCTGCTGGCCGTCGATGGCGTGAGCTTCGACGTGCGGCGCGACGAGGTGTTCGCCATCATCGGCCCCAACGGCGCCGGCAAGACCACGGTGTTCAACTGCGTCGGCGGCTTCTACAAGCCCAGCGCCGGCGCGGTGACGCTCGATGGCCGCGCCATCGCCGGCCTGCCCAGCCACCGCGTCGCCCGCCACGGGCTGGTGCGCACGTTCCAGAACATCCGCCTGTTCAGGCACCTCACGGTGGTCGAGAACCTGCTGGTCGCCCAGCACCTCCAGGTCAAGAGCGGACTGCTGGCCGGGCTGCTGGCCACGCCCGCGTTCCGGCGCGCCGAAAAACAGGCGCTGGAGCGAGCCGCCGCCTGGCTGGATCGCATGGGCCTGACCCCCTACGCCAACCGCACCGCCGGCACGCTGTCCTACGGCACGCAGCGCCGGCTGGAAATCGCCCGGTGCATGATTACCAACCCGCGCCTGCTGATGCTCGACGAGCCTGCCGCCGGGCTAAACCCGCAGGAGAAGATGGAGCTGTCGCAGCTCATCGACCGCCTGCGCCGCGAACACGGCATTGCCGTGCTGCTGATCGAGCACGACATGAAGCTGGTGATGGGCGTGTCCGACCGCATCCTGGTCATGGAGCATGGCCGCCCCATCATGACCGGCGCGCCCGCCCAGGTGCGGAGCGATTCGCGCGTCATCAAAGCCTATCTGGGGGAAGACTGATGCTGCGCCTGGACAATGTCCACACCCGCTACGGCGCGGTCGAGGCGCTGACCGGCGTCTCGCTCGAAGTCAGGCAGGGCGAAATCGTCACCCTCATCGGCAGCAACGGCGCCGGCAAAACCACGCTGATGATGACCGTCTGCGGCAGCCCGCGCGCCGCCAGCGGCCAGGTCTTTTTCGAGGGCGAGGACATCACCGGCCTGCCCACCGCGCAGATCATGCGCCGCGGCATGGCGATCTCGCCCGAAGGCCGGCGCGTCTTTCCGGCGCTGACGGTGCTGGAAAACCTCAAGATGGGCGCTTTCTTCGCCGGCCGCGAGCAGATCGAAGCCGGCATCGCCCACGTCTTCAAGCTGTTCCCGCGCCTGCAGCAACGCGCCGGGCAGCGCGCCGGCACCATGTCCGGCGGCGAACAGCAAATGCTCGCCATAGGCCGCGCCTTGATGAGCCGCCCGCGCCTGCTGCTGCTCGACGAACCCACGCTGGGACTGGCGCCGATGGTCATCGCGCAGATCTTCGACATCATCCGCGCCATTCGCGCCGAAGGCGTCACCGTGTTCCTGGTCGAGCAAAACGCCCACAAGGCCCTGCACGTGGCCGACCGCGGCTACGTGCTGGAAAACGGCCGCATCGTTCTGACCGATAACGCCGCCGCGCTGCTCGAAAACGAGAAGGTGCGCGAGGCTTATCTGGGGGCGTGATATTCACGCCTATACTTGGCGCGACAACCGTCCATCATCGTAGGCACCGCCGTCATCCAGGGAGTTCACGTGACCGCCGCAACCCACTACGAGAACGCCAATTTTTTGCGCGAACTGGCCGAGAGCCTGCCGCGCATTCTTCCCTCTGGCAGCACGGCCCAGGCCGATTTTTTACAGCGCCTTGCCAACGAGGAATTGGCCCAAGCCGAGCACGACGAATGGGTGCGCGCCAAGGTAGCCGCGGCCCGCGCCGACAAACGCCCAGGCCTGACCACCGAGCAACTTCGAGCGCAATTGCAGACCCGCTACCAAGAATTGCACGATGCCGCTCTATAAGGTTGACTGGAGCCAAAGCGCGGGTGAGGATGTACGGGAACTTTTCGACTACCTTGCCGAAAACGCCTCGCTCCAGGACGCCCAGAACGTGACAGAGCGCATCATGCGCTCCACTGACCGCTTGGCCGAGTTTCCCAGGTTGTACGAAGCCGACCCGCGCTTTGGCGAAGGCGTGCGCCGCATCGCCGTTGCGGGCCGATTCGTGCTCTACGAGGTAGACGACCAGGCTCAAATCGTCCGCGTGCTCACGGTCGCAGGGCAGAGACAAAAGCCGCAAAAATATAACTGAGCAAAAGTCGGAATCGCTGTACGCAATAGCCGCCGCGCTGCTCGAAAACGAGAAAGTGCGCGAGGCTTATCTGGGAGCGTGATGCTGAAGAACTACCGCACCACCGCCCCCGCCCGCAGCGCGCTGACCGCGCCTTGGCCGATGGCGGCGCCGAAGCGTTTGGCCAGGCGTTCGGCGATGTTGTCCTTGTTGGTGTAGTCAATGACTTTTTCGGCCTTCACCACGTCGCGGGCGACTGAATCGAGGCTGCCGTAGCCATCGGCCAGGCCGAGCGCGATGGACTGCTCACCGGTCCAGAACAGGCCGCTGAAGGTTTCGGGCGTTTCCTTCAGGCGCTCGCCCCGGCCCTGCTTGACGACGCTGATGAACTGGCGGTGAATTTGATCGAGCATGGCCTGGGCGTATTGGCGCTGTTCGGGCGTCTGCGGGCTGAACGGGTCGAGAAAACCCTTGTTCTGGCCGGCGGTGAGCAGCCGGCGCTCGACGCCGAGTTTGTCCAGCGTGCCGACGAAGCCGAAGCCGTCCATCAGCACGCCAATGCTGCCGACGATGCTGGCCTTGTCGACGTAAATGTCGTCGGCGGCCACGGCGATGTAGTACGCCGCCGAGGCGCAGGTTTCCTCGACCACGGCATAAACCGGCTTGTCGTGCTTCTTGCGCAGGCGGCGGATTTCGTCGTTGATGAGTCCGGCCTGCACCGGGCTGCCGCCGGGCGAGTTGATGAGCAGCACCAGCGCCTGCGTGTCGCTGTCTTCCAGGGCGTCGCGCAGGGCGGGCAAGACGTTTTCGGCGCTGGCTTCGCCCTGATCGTCGATTTCGCCGCGGATGGCGACCACGGCGGTGTGCGGCCCGCTGGGGGCGCGGCTTGAAAACGCGTCGATGTCCAGCACCCAGATCAAAGCGCCGAACAGCAGCATCCATATCACGCTCCTGAGGATGCGCCAGCGGCGCGCGGCGCGGCGCTCGCGCACGTTGGCCAGCAGCAGTTTTTCGATGGCCGCGCGCTCCCAGCCGATGGCGCCGCGATCCAGGTTGTCTTCATTTGCCATAACCAATGTCCATCAATGTTCATCAAAATTCGAGCGGTTTGACTCGTGGCGAAGGGCGCCAGTACACCACGCCGCCGGATTCGGTCAATTCGATTTTCACCAGGGGGCCGCGGCCCGGGCCGCCGGCGCATTCGCCAGTGTGGGGCGCATAGGTGGCGCCATGGGTGGCGCACAACAGCCAGCGGCCGGAGTCGTCGAAGAAGCGGTTGGGCCGGTAATCCATCTCCATTGCAATGTGCGTGCAGCGGTTGACGTAAGCGTGCGCCCGGCCCTGAAACCGGATGGCGAAGGCGCGGCAGTTCTGGCCGTCGCACACGACGTCGAACGGCACGGCCAAGCCGCCATTTTGCAGCTCGGCGCTGTAACACAGGGCGATGGCCTGTTTTGCTCCTTCCCCCTTTGGGGGAAGGTTGGAATGAGGGCCGGCAGCCGTTACCAGTGGAACCGCCGCTGGCCCCCACCCCTGCCCTCCCCCGGTGGGGGAGGGAGCAACAAAGCTCCTCTCCCCTTGCGGGAGAGGGGTTGGGGAGAGGGGGAGAGGGTACCGGGCGCTTCCATCAGGTCAAAAATGTTTTACCGAGCCGGGCCTCAAGCAGCCTCGTCCAGCCACCGCTGCAAGTCAGCCACCGAGTGCGCCACGTGCAGCGGCCCCAGGGCGCTGAATTCGCGCGGCTCGTGCGCGCCGTAGCTCACGCCCAGACTGGCGCAGCCGGCGTTCAGCGCCATTTGCAGATCGTGCGTGGTGTCGCCGATCATCAGCGTGCGTTCGGGATCGGCGCCGAATTCGCGCATCAACTCGTGCAACATGCGGGGATCGGGCTTGCCCGCCGTCTCGTCGGCGCTGCGGGTGCCATCGAACGCGCCCTGCAACCGGCTCAAGGCCAGCACCTCGTCCAGCCCGCGCCGGCTCTTGCCGGTGGCCACGGCCAGCCAATGGTGGCGGCGCTTGAGGCTTTCCAGCATGGCGGGCACGCCCTCGAACAGGCTGATGTCGTGCTGGCGCGCCAAGTAATGGTGGCGGTAGCGCAAACCGAGGTCGCGGTATTTCCCCGGCGGCACGTCGGGCGCGGCCAGAGCCAGCGCGGGCGCCAGGGGCAGGCCAATGACGTAGGCGGCTGCTTCGTCGCTGGGCCGGGCGCCGCCCACGTCCACCACGGCCTGCTGGATGCAGCGCACGATGATCGAGGTGGAATCGAACAGCGTGCCGTCCCAGTCGAAGCAGATCAGGTCAAAGCGGCGGGCGTCGGGCATGGCAAGGAGCGTGGATGCGTCATGGCCCGATTGTGCCCCGAGCCTCATGCAGCTTGCGCAAGGCGCAGCCATCAGGCCGGATACCTGTCTGCTCCTGGCTACCATGAAACGGGATTGTTCAGGGGGAAACAGGGCAAAAGGCATGGCGCGAGTTGCGCGTTTGTCTTGTCCGAATCGGTACAATGTCGGAAAGTAAGACTTAATTTCCAACTTTCTGAATATGGAGAAACCCATGCTTCAAGTCCGTGTGCGCAGCAAGCATCAGATCACCTTGCCGGCGTCGGTGGTGCGTGTCGCGGGCATCGGCTTGAACGATGCTCTGGATGTGAGCTGCAAAGATGGCGTGATTACCCTGACCACGCAGCACGCGGCGGCAAAAAAACGCCCTTCCCTAATGGATCTGGCGGGCAGCGCCAAGGGACTGTATGGGCGCACCACCGAAGAGCGGCAGGCTTATCTTGCGAATGAGCGCAAATCATGGGAACGCTGAAGGCCGCGCTGGCCGCCATGCACGGGCACAGCGTTTATTTCGATACCAATATGTTCATCTACTTTCTGGAAGGCGATGAACGCTACCTTGAAAAGTGCCTGCCATTTTTTCAGGCGGCGCAAGAAGGTTCGATCAAGGCCGTTTCAGGCGAACTGGTCATTGCCGAATTGCTGGTCAAGCCGATGAGCGCCAACGACATGATTGGCGCCAGCAAAGTGCGGGCGCTGTTTGATGACACCGGGTGTTTTCAGGCGCTGCCTCACGACAGGAATGCACTGGAGTTTGCCGCCCACATCCGCGCAACACAAAAACTTTCCATGATTGACGCCATCCATTTGGCCACGGCCATCAGGGCCGGGTGCAGCCACATCATCACCAACGATAAAGAAGTCGCCAAGCGCGCCAAGGGCATCACGGCAATCCGGCTGGAAGGGTAAGCGCGTTATTGCGTGCCGTCCGAGCCGTCACCCAACGCTCCGCAAAACGCCCGCAAGTCGGGCGGTAGCGGGGCGGCGAGGTCCAGGGGCTGGCCGCTGGCCGGGTGGGTCAGGCGCAGACGCCAGGCGTGCAGGGCCATGCGCTTCAAGCCCTGTTTTTGCAACGCCTTGTTGCGGGCGAAGTCGCCGTATTTGTCGTCGCCCGCGATGGGGTGGCCCTGGGCGGCCAGGTGGACGCGGATTTGGTGCGTGC
>WRJY01000315.1 GCA_009778355.1 Desulfovibrionaceae bacterium
GTGGCGTCCAGCGCCGGGTGCTCGACGATGGCGGTCACCGCCACCGATTTCATGCCGGCGGCGAAAGCGCCCAGCGGCGCTGCCATCAACCCGGACGCCAAGGCCAGCGCGCTCAGGCGCAGAACGGTTCTCTTACTGGTGGACAACATGGGTCTCCTCACTCAAAAAGCGGATCAAGTCTCGAAGTATGCCGCGCCCAGCGCGGTAATTGGAGTGGATCCAGCAAATCCCCACGCTTGCTGATCTTCCGATGGGATCAAGGCGCGATCTTGCGCAGTATCCAGAAGACAGCGTTGATAAAGGAGCGGTTGTCGCAGGCGATGCCGCTCCAGGTGCCTTCACGCCCTGAAAGGCGTGGCTCCATGCGAGCGGCTGATGAAGTCATATGCCAAGCATCGCATATCTGGCTCAATTCGCAGCCAATCTTTTCGTGACGACATTATCCATGTCAACCACTTTCCCAAACGGGACTTGTTTCACGTATGCCCAACGATATTGGCCGTGGCCATCAGCTCTTCCAGCAAGGCCATCGACACCTTGCCGGAAACGCTGTAGGGGTCGAGTTCGGCGCGTTCGGCATACTTGATGAGCACACTGGCGTTGACGCGGCTGGCGTCCACCAGGCCCATGGTCCAGGCGCCGAAGCGGCGCTCGGCGATTTCTTCGTAGTGCAGCAGGATCACGTCCTTGTGGCGCGGGCTGCGCTGAATGGCGCCGTACAGGTCGCTGACGGTCTGCCTGCCGCCCTCGATGGCCTGCATGAAAACGCCGCCGCCATAGGCCAGGATGCCGGTGATGCCGCTGGCCTGGTTGTGCGCGCGGGCGGTTTCGAGAATGGCCTGGACGGTGGCATGACTGGCATCCACGGCGCGGCTGGCGTAAAGCAGTCGGACAAGCATGGTCTTCAGGTTTTTTGGGGAATGAGGGCCAGGAACTCGCGCCGCAAATTCATGTCCTTGAGGAACACGCCGCGCATGACGGAGTTGATCATCCGGCTGTCCATGTCTTTCACGCCGCGCCAGGCCATGCAGTAGTGCGTGGCCTGCATGACGATGGCCAGCCCGTCGGGCTTGGTCTTGGCCTGAATGCAGTCGGCCAGTTGCACCACGGCTTCTTCCTGTATCTGCGGGCGGCCCATGATCCATTCGGCCAGCCGGGCGTATTTGGACAGGCCGATGACGTTGGTGTGTTCGTTGGGCAGCACGCCAATCCACACCCGCCCGATGACGGGGCACAGGTGGTGGCTGCAGGCCGAGCGCACGGTGATGGGGCCGACGATCATCAACTCGTTCAGCCGCTCGGTGTTGGGAAATTCGGTAATGGCCGGCGCCTTGACGTAGCGGCCCTTGAACACCTCGGCCACGTACATCTTGGCCACGCGCCGCGCGGTGTCGGCGCTGTTGTGGTCGCGTTCGGTGTCGATCACCAGGCTGTCGAGCACGCCCTGCATCTTGACGGTGACTTCGTCGAGCAGCGCGTCCAGCTCGCCCGGTTGCACGAAGTCGGCGATGTTGTCGTTGGCGTTGAAACGCTTGCGCGCGGCCTTGATCCGCTCGCGGATCTTGACGGAGACGGGCGTGCCCTCGGCGGCGGCGGCGCTGGCGGGGGGAAGGTCGGGTTGCGGCTTCATCGGCTGCGATGGTAGTTGAATTTCAGGCTGGCATACGGAACTCGGCGATCAGCGGCAGATGGTCGGACATGCTGCCCCAGGCGCGCCCGCGCGGCGCGGCCAGGCTGAGCGGGCACAGGCCGCGAGCGTAGATGTGGTCGAGCTGCGCCACCGGCAGGCGCGAGGGGTAGGTGAGCGTGCGCGGGCCGGCGAAGGCGTGCAGCGAATCGACGCGCAGCGCCTGGCGCACGCGCGTGCCCCAATCGTTGAAGTCGCCGGCCACCACCACCGGCGCGTCGAGCCCGATCTCGCGCGCGATGTAGCGCCGAAGCTGCTGAGTCTGGCGCTGGCGGCTGCCCGGAATCAAGCCGAAGTGGACCACGATCACGTGCAGCAAGCTGCCGGCCACCCGCACCTCGGCGTGCAGCAGGCCGCGCTGCTCGAAGCGGTGGTCGGAGATGTCCTCGTGCCGATGCCGCACCACCGGCCAGCGCGACAGCAGCGCGTTGCCGTGCTCGCCGTGGCGGGTGACGGCGTTGGTGCGGTACACGGACTGGTAGCCCTCGGGCGCCAGAAATTCGGCCTGCGGCAGATCGGGCCAGTGGGCAAAGCGCCGCGCCTCGCGCCGGTTGGCGGCGCGCACCTCTTGCAGGCACACGATGTCGGCGTCCAGCGTTTCAATGGCCAGCGCCAGATTGTGAATCTCCAGCCGCCGCGCCGGGCCGATGCCCTGCACGCCCTTGTGGATGTTGTAGGTGGCGATGCGCAATATTTGAGACATGTCGCCCCCACGCTCCACGCCTGCGGCTGTTACGCTGCCCCCCGAGGGGGCTTGCCCGCCTTGGGACGGCCCGGCGGCGCTCATATCGCCCCCACGCTCCACGCCTGCGGCTGTTGCGCTGCCCCCCGAGGGGGCCTTCGCGCCTTGGGGCGGCCCGGCGGCGGGCAGGTCGCCCCCACGCTCCACGCCTGCGGCTGTTACGCTGCCCCCCGAGGGGGCTTGCCCGCCTTGGGGCGGCCCGGCGGCGCTCATGCGGCCCCCACGGCGGCAAAGCGCGGCAGCAACAGGCAGGCTTCGGCGTTGGTGGGCGAAAAGCAGCGGTCGGCTGCTTCGCGCCAGGGCAGCCAAACCAGGTGCGTGTGCTCGCGCGGGTTCAGGCGCACCGGCGTGCCGGCGGGCACGCGCAGGCCGAACACGTGCTCGGTGTTGCGCGTTACCCCAGGCGCGTAGCGCGCGCGCCAGCGCGGATAGATGTCGTAGCGGTTTTCAATGCGCCAGTCGGTCAGCGCGCAGCCGGGGGCTTGGGCGTCGATGCCGGTTTCCTCGCCCACCTCGCGCGCGGCGGTAACGGCCAGCGGCTCATCGGGCGTGTTTTTGCTGCCGGTGACGGACTGCCAGAAGTCGGCCTCGACATCGGCGCGGCGCATCAGCAGCACGTCGAGCGCGCCGGTATGAATCACCACCAGCACCGATTCCGGCAGTTTGTAGCGGACACGGATTGGCGCGCAAGACTCCATGATGGCGGCTGGCTGCGTCAGAGCCGGCGCAGCAAACCGTTGACGGCGGGCCGCACGCGCCGCCACACCTGCCACAGCGACCACGCGCGCAGCCCCAGGTTCAACATGGCGCGTGGCCGCGCCAGCGCCGCGCCGGCCAGCACAACGCCCAGCAACAGCGTCAGGTGGCGGTAGTCGCGGTGCAGGCCGCGCGCGGCCCGCACGCCGCCGCGCACGCGATCGACCGCGCGCAAGCCTGGCCGCAGCACCTGCGCGCGGGCGGCGATTTGTTCGCGCAACTGCATCGAGCGCAGGCGCAATTGCTCCTTGCGCGCGGCCAGACCAGGGCCTCGATCCGGGTGGCTCACGGGCGCAGCCTTTCATGGTCGCGGCGCAACTCCTCGCGCGTGGCAGCGAACATCTGGCCGCCCCGGCGGGCGCGCAACCAGGCTGCCAGAACCAGGCCGCTGAACAAAAAAATCGCCGTGAAAACCCCCAACGCCAGCAGGCGCTGCGAGTCCCACCACAGCACGGTGAGAAAAACCGCCAGAAAAACCAGGCCGAAGCCTACGAATACCGCCGCCAGCGCGGCCAGCACGGCCATCCAGGTCAGGCGCGCAAGCTCCTGCCGCGCTTCGAGCGTGAACAGCTCCAGGCGCACCTGCGCCAGTTCGGACACGTCGGCCAGCAGGCCGCGCACGCGCGCGGCGGTGCTGGCGTCGCCGTCGTCGGATGACCGGCTCATGATCCGGCGCGATGCCTCGGCAAACCCATGACCGCGGCGATCAGCGGCGGCCGATCAGCACGCCGATCAGCAGGCCCACCGTGGCGGCGATGCCGATCGACGACCAGGGGTTGTCGTGCACGTAATCGTCGGCGGCGTTGGCGGCTTGGCGGGCGCGCTCGCGGCTGGCGGCGCTGATGTCGGCCAGCTTCTCGCGCGCCAGCATCAGGTTCTCCCTGGCGCGGGCGCGCAGCTCGGCCAGCTTGCCATCGGCCTGGTCGGCGGTGGCGGCCAGCAGGTCCTCGGCGTCGGATATCACGCGGCGCAAGTTGGCAACCAGTTGCTCCTTGGTTTCGGCAGCCGAATCGGCGAGATCGGAATAGTTCATGAAGGCTCTCCTTGGGGAAAATTTATCGTAACAGATGCGCCGCCCATGCGGAACGAAAAGCGGGCGCGCTCACCAAAGCCGCCCCGGCCACTTGCGTCGTTGCCGAGTGACCGCTGGAGCGCCTGTCCGTTTCACCACGAGTTGATGGGGGCGCCGGCCACATCGAACGTGTAGCATAGCGTCAAGCTTTTGTGGTTTCTTGCTCTTTTCGCTCCGGCTGTTGGGCCTGCCCCGCTATCGCAAAGAGCAAGCGGCGGCGGAAAGCAAGTCTTGCAAGAGCGGGACTTCAGGTTGGCAGCGGGTTGCGCAAGCGGATGTGCAACTCGCGCAACTGCTTTTCATCCACCGGGCTGGGCGCCTGGGTCAGCAGGCATTGGGCGCGCTGGGTCTTGGGGAAGGCGATGACGTCGCGGATGGACTCGGCGCCGGTCATCAGCGTGACCAGCCGGTCCAGGCCGAAGGCCAGGCCGCCGTGCGGCGGCGCGCCGTATTGCAGCGCGTCGAGCAAAAAGCCGAATTTGGCTTGCGCTTCCTCGGGTCCGATTTTGAGCGCGGCGAACACCTTGCTCTGCACCTCGGCACGGTGGATGCGCACCGAGCCGCCGCCGAGTTCCCAGCCGTTGAGCACCATGTCGTAGGCCTTGGCGACGCACTGGCCGGGGTCGGTGTCCATGTAGTCCTCGTGGCCGTCCTTGGGCGCGGTGAAGGGGTGGTGCACGGCGTTCCAGCGGCGCTCGTCCTCGTCGAACTCGAACATCGGGAAATCGACCACCCACAGCGGCGCCCAGCGGTTCTCGAACAGGCCGGTCTTTTTGGCGAAGTCGGAGTGGCCGATTTTCAGGCGCAGCGCGCCAATGGCGTCGTTGACTGTTTTTGCCTTGTCGGCGCCGAAGAACAGGATGTCGCCGTCCCGCGCACCGGTGCGCTCCAGAATGGCCGCCAGCGCCGCGTCGTGCAGATTCTTGACGACCGGGCTTTGCAGACCGTCGCGCCCCTTGGCGGCCTCGTTGACCTTGATCCAGGCCAGTCCCTTGGCGCCGTAGATTTTGACGAAGTCGGTGTAGCCGTCGATTTCGCCGCGGCTGATCTGGCTGCCGCCGGGCACGCGCAAGGCCACCACGCGGCCGCCCGGCGTGGTGGCCGGGCCGCTGAAGACCTTGAAATCGACGTCTTTCATCACGTCGGTCAGTTCGGTGAACGCCAGCTTGACGCGCAAGTCCGGCTTGTCGGAGCCGTATTGGCGCATGGCCTCGGCGTAGGGCATGACCGGGAAATGCCCCAGATCGACGCCCAGCGCCTGCTTGAACACGCGCACGATCATGCCCTGGAACAGATCGCGGATTTCCTGCTCGGTCAAAAACGAAGTCTCGATGTCGATCTGCGTGAACTCCGGCTGGCGGTCGGCGCGCAGGTCTTCGTCGCGAAAGCATTTGGTGATCTGGTAATAGCGGTCGTAGCCGGCCACCATCAACAGTTGCTTGAACAACTGCGGCGACTGCGGCAGCGCGAAAAACTGGCCATCGTGCACGCGGCTGGGCACCAGGTAATCGCGCGCGCCTTCGGGCGTGCTCTTGGTGAGCATGGGCGTCTCGATATCGACGAAGCCGTGTTCGTCGAGGAACTTGCGCGCCTCCATCGCCACGCGGTAGCGCAACATCAGGTTGTGCTGCATGTAGGGGCGGCGCAAATCGAGCACGCGGTGCGTCAGGCGGGTGGTTTCCGACAGGTTGTCGTCGTCCAGTTGGAACGGCGGCGTGACCGACGGGTTGAGCACCGTCAACTCGTGGCACAGCACCTCGATCTGGCCGCTTTTCAGGCCGTCGTTGGCAGTGCCTTCGGGGCGCGCGCGCACCACGCCCTTGACCTGAATGCAGAACTCGTTGCGCAAATCCTCGGCGGTCTTGAACATGCCGGGCCGGTCGGGGTCGCACACCACCTGCACGTAACCTTCGCGGTCGCGCAGGTCAACGAAGATCACGCCGCCGTGGTCGCGCCGGCGGTTGACCCAGCCGCACAGGGTGACGCTTTGGCCGGTCAGCGCCTCGGTGACGAGGCCGCAGTAATGGGAACGCATGGGCATGGCAATGGACTTTCTGGAAAAACGGTGTTCAAGCGGCAGGGCCGGCGGGTAAATCGGGCGGATCGGACGGGCCGGCAGCGCCCGGCGGCAGTTGCGGCATCGGATGGGGCAGGCCCGGATGCGGCTCGCGCGCGGCAGGCGCCACCACGCCCATCGAGATGACGTACTTCAGCGCCTCGTCCACACGCATATTCAGCTCCACCACGTCGGCGCGCGGCATCATCAGGAAAAAGCCCGAAGTCGGGTTGGGCGTGGTCGGCACATAGACGCTGACGAAGTCGCCGTCCAGATGGTCGGCCACCTCGCCGCCGGGCTTGCCGGTCAGAAAGGCGATGGTCCACGCGCCCTGGCGCGGGTACTGAATCAGCAGCGCCCTGGAAAACGCCTGCCCGGAGCCTGAAAACAGCGTGTTCGACACCTGCTGGACGCTGGAATAAATGCTGCGCACCACGGGGATGTGCGTCATCAACTGGTTCCACTGGCGCAGCCACCATTGGCCGAACATGTTGGCCACGAACAGGCCGGTGCCGAACAAAACGATGGCCACCAGGATCATGCCCAGGCCGGGAATGTGACGCAGCCTGTCGGCCGCCGGCCCCAGGCCGGGCAGCATGGCCTCGGCGGCGGCCAGCACGGACAAAAAGATGCCGTCCAGCGCGCTCACCAGCCACAGCAGCACCCAGGCCGTGATGCCCACGGGCAGCCACACCAGCAGTCCGGTGATGAAGTATTGGCGCAGGCGGGGCATCCTCAGCCGCCCGAAGCGTTGCCGCTCCCGCTTGCGGGCGCCGATGCGGGCGCGGACGATGCGGCGGGCGCCGCAGATGCGGCAGTCGCGGGCGCCGCGCTGTCGCTCTTGGCGGTGTCGCTGCTGTTGGCGGACTGATCCTTGGATGCGGATGCGGCAGCGCCCTTGCCGCTGTTGCGAAAGTCGGTCGCGTACCAGCCGGAGCCCTTGAGCTGAAAGCCCGCCGCCGTGACCTGCTTGGCAAAAGCCGCCGCGCCGCAGCTCGGACACACCGTCAGCGGCGCGTCGGACACTTTTTGCAGCACGTCCTTGGCAAAGCCGCAGGAGCCGCATTTGTAGGCATAGATAGGCATGGCGGAAAGGCAATAGGCGCGCGCGGCGCGCAAAGCCGGTAATTATAAAAGCCGCACCCGTGGCCAAGGTGGCCTGAAGCGCCTGGCATGTCAGCGGCACGGGCCGGGCAACCGCCGGGACACGCCAGCGCAGTCCGCGTGGACTGGAGCAGGCCGCCCTTGTGCCAGGCTCCGGCCCGCCATGCAAACTGCAATACCATGCTTGCATGACCGACCTGAGCAAAATCACCTGCATCGAGGATCTGCGCGTGCTGGCCCGGCGCCGCGTGCCGCGCATGTTTTACGACTACGTCGATTCGGGCAGTTGGACGGAAGGCACCTACCGCGCCAATCAGGCCGACTTCCAGAAGCTGCTGCTGCGCCAGCGCGTGGCCATCAACATGGAAGACCGCTGCACCGCCGCCGCCATGGTCGGCGAGCCGGTGACCATGCCGGTGGCCCTGGCGCCCACGGGTCTGACGGGAATGCAACATGCCGACGGCGAAATTCTGGCCGCGCGCGCGGCGCGCAAGTTCGGCATCCCGTTCACGCTCTCGACCATGAGCATCTGCTCCATCGAGGACGTGGCCCGGCACGCCGGGCCAGGCTTCTGGTTCCAGCTCTACGTGATGCGCGACCGCGACTTCATCGAGCGCCTGATCGACCGCGCCAAAACCGCCGGCTGCGGCGCGCTGGTCATCACGCTGGACTTGCAAATCCTCGGTCAGCGCCACAAAGACATCAAGAACGGCCTGACCACGCCGCCCAAGCCGACGCTGGCAACCCTGATCGACCTGGCCGCCAAGCCGCGCTGGATAGCCGGCATGTTGCGCACGCCGCGCCGCAGGTTCGGCAACATCCACGGCCACGTCAAGGGCGTGACCGACGCCGGCAACCTGGCCGCCTGGACGGCGGACCAGTTCGACCCGCGCCTGAACTGGGGCGACGTGGAATGGATCAAGAAACGCTGGGGCGGCAAAGTCATTCTCAAAGGCATCATGGAGCCAGAAGACGCCCGCTTGGCCGCTGCCAGCGGCGCCGACGCGCTGATCGTCAGCAACCACGGCGGCCGCCAGCTCGACGGCGCGCCCTCGGCCATCGCGGCGCTGCCGGCCATTGTCGATGCCGTGGGCCGGCAGATCGAAGTGCACATGGACAGCGGCATCCGCAGCGGCCAGGACGTGCTCAAGGCCTGGGCGCTGGGCGCGCGCGGCACCTACATCGGGCGCGCCTTTCTCTATGGCCTGGGCGCGGCGGGTGAAGCCGGCGTGACCAAGGCGCTGGAGATCATCCACAGGGAACTGGACATGACCATGGCCTTCTGCGGGCACACCCGCATCGATGCCGTGGACCAGCGCATTCTGCGGGCGCAGGCCATGCCGTCATGATGCCCCGCCTGTGAAACCCGTTCACCCCGCCTGCTTTTCAGCGGAAACGGGTGGCAAAATACCTTCCTTGTGAGAAACCCCGCGCCCCGTGCAAGGCAGGTATATTGCTGCCCGCAGCGCCTCGTGCGGCCAAAACTGTAAATTGGTAGTGAGCAAAGCGAACCCCAACGCTTCGGCATACAGGTTGCGGGTTCTCCCATGCTTTTTCAAGTAACTCGCGCCACTGCCCAAATGCTGGAATTTGCAGGCCCACTCCAACCTGCCAGCGCTGCTGGCCCCCACCCTTGCCCTCCCCCAGCGGGGGAGGAAAAACGCGCACTCATTCCGTTTCGCAATGGAATGATCCGTTCAACAGGCAATACGCTGCTTTGGCAGATTCGAAACCGGTTTCAAAGCCGCCAGTATACGGCGTGCAGAGTCAGCGCCCGGCCTTGCTGTGGTGATAATAAAGCCAGGCAAGACCAACGGGGGCCACGAATAATGCAAAACCCCAACACATGAGCATTGTGATAATCTTTACGAACAACATGAGTATGGCGTTAACAAAGAAAATATTACCACCCATGATAAAATTCATGACGCTTTCGTAAACGAAACGAGAGTATGGATAAAGAAAAGTATTAATCGCAACAACAATCAACATCATCAATGGCGGCATTGATTGTCCGCCTCGGGTTGATCCATAGAGCATCAAAACAGCCATCATCAGGCCAAAGAAAAAATGGCGCAGGTAGTACGGAAGCGACAAGCCGCCCAGTGTTTTTTGAATGATCGGGTGCATCAAAAGTCTCCTGTGGTTGAGTGGATGAAAGATTCGCGTAGATCAGGATGAGCCTGCCCGCGCCATGATCGAAATTCTGGGATTCGCGTTCAGTCCCTCTTGACAGTGGCTCATCTGACGCCTATGGACACCGCGCCCACAGACCGAGGGCCACGGGCCGCCTGTGGCCTGGCAAGTCGTGTGTTGGGTGGCGCTCACGATTCATACAAATGGGTAAAATCATCCGTAGTGTAATCGACCACAAGACAAGACGATGCGGGACATGCCTGCCGCATCGCCTCAGTACGCCGATCACCCCGCGTTGCTTGCGCTGGGCGCGGCCATCAGGCAGGCGCGCCGGGAAAAGAAAATTTCGCAGGAAGAACTGGCGCATCGGAGCGCCATCGATCGCTCGTACATGAGTTCGATCGAGCGGGGCCAGCAAAACCCCGGCATTGTTTCGGTGCTGCGGATTGCCGAAGCGTTGGAGCTACCCGCATCTGAACTGCTGGGGCGCGCGCGGCTTTAGATGCGCGGACATAGGATAGGCGCCCCCGGCGGCCCCCTCATCCTGCTTGGCAAACGGGCGTGCCTTACGGCTTGCCCGCCGCCTGCGGCATGATTCTTTCAAGCATCGCGTCCAGGCTCTTGCGCTCGGGGGTGCCGCTCGGGTGGCGCTCGCGCAGGGTGCGCACCAGGGCATCGAGGTCGGGCTTGCTGCCGCGGTCTTGCTCGGCCAGGGCGCGCAGCACGGCCACGCGGGGGTCGCCGGGGGTCAGGGCGGCGGCTTTCTCGATCAGTTTGTGCGTGCGGGTGTCGAGCTTGCCGTGGGCCAGCATCAGGCGCAGTTCAATCCAGTCGGCGAGCAGGCTGCCGTCTTGCATGACGCGCTCTTGTGCGTGTTCGTAGGCATCAGCGGCCTCGGCATAGCGGCCCAGGGTGTTGTACGAGCGTGCCAGCATGAGCCAGCCGTCCATGTCCTCGGGATGCTCTTTCAGCCGGTCGGCCAGACGCTGGACTGCGGTATTCATGTCGGGCGCGTCAGACGCGGGCGACGACGCGCTCTGGCCCGGTGCGCCCGGCTGGGCTGGCGCCTGGCCTTGCGGCCCCATCCACTGTTCAAGCGCCGCGTCGAGGTTTTGGCGGTCGGGGGTGCCGGGGGGGTAATGCTGGCGCAGTTTGTCCACCAGCTCATTGGCCTGCGCCTGCTCGCCCCGGTCGGACGCGGCCAGCGCGCGCAGCAGCAGCACGTCGGGTTCGTCAGGGGCCATGGCGGTGACGCGCTCCACCAGTTCGTGGGTGCGGGCGTCGAACTTGTGGCGGTTGACGATCAGGCGCAGTTCGATCCAGTTGGCAAGCAGGCCGCCGTCTTGCATGACGCGCTCTTGCGCGTGTTCGTAGGCATCGGCGGCCTCGGCGTAGCGGTCGAGCACGGCGTAGGAACGCGCGAGCATGATCCAGCCGTCCAGGTCTTCGGGGTGTTCCTTGAGGCGCTCGGCCAGGCTCCGAACCATCTGGTTGGGGTCGGGCGCGCCCGCTGGGCCGTGGGCCGGCGGATTCAATGCGGCTGGCTCGCCGCGCGCGGCATACAGCCCCTCCACGGCCAGCAACGCGATCAGCGCCACCGCCAGCGATTGCACGCGCCTGCCACGCCCGCCAGCGGCCCAATACAGGCTGGCGCTGAAGACAACGACCAGCGCCACCGCCAGGGCGGCAAAAATCCATACGCTACTGCTGTCGCTCATGGCGCGGGTTCCTCTTGTTCGTCATCCGCGCCGCTGGCGTCGCCATCGCCTTCGGCCCCCTCGCCGGCTGGCCCGGCGCGCATGGTTCGCCACACCACCACGAGGCCAATGGCCACCAGCAGCAGCGGCCCCAGCCACAGCAACAAGGTGCTGGCGTCCATGGGCGGGCGGTAAACGACGAAGTTGCCGTAGCGGTCCACCAGGAATTTCTTGATCTGCGCGTCGCTCTCGCCTGCCGCCATGCGGGTGCGGATTTCGTTTTTGAGGTCGATCGCCAACTCGGCGTTGGAATCGGCCAGCGATTCGTTTTGGCACACCAGGCAACGCAGTTCGCTGGTCAGACGGTACAGGCGGTCGGGATCGACGGCCTGCGGCGCGTCACCAGCCCACGCCAGCGGCGCGAGCAGCGCCGCCGCCAACAGCCATGCGGCGTACTTCATCCACTTCATGACTGCGCCCCCAATCGCGGCAGTACTTCCTTGGCGACGACCTCGGGCGTGAGTTCGCCCACGTGCTTCCAGACGATGATGCCTTGCGCGTCGATCAAATAGCTTTCGGGCGCGCCGTACACCCCGAGTTCGATACCCATGCGCCCGTCGGCATCGACCAGCACGGTGGCAAAGGGGTTGCCGTAGCGCCGCAGCCAAGCCGTGGCGTCGGCGGGTTTGTCCTTGTAGCTCAGGCCAATGAGCTGATCGGCGCGGCCCTGCTTGCGCAAGGTTTCGCCCAGCGCCATCAACACCGGCTGTTCTTCCACGCAAACGGCGCACCAGGACGCCCAGACGTTGACCAGCCGCGCCTTGCCGCGCAACTGTGCCGGGCCGACCGGCTCGCCGCCAGCGGCGGCGCTGCCCAGTTGGGGCAATGCCATGTCGGGCCAGGACTTGCCGATCAGCACCGATGGCAACTCGCGCGGATCGTGGCGTGTCAGCAGCGGCCAGGCCAGCAGCGCCAGCAAGGCAAGTACAACCGCAATCGTCAAGGACAAGGCCCAACGGCGGCGCAGTGAAAGCAGGATATTCATTCGGGCGATTTGCAAAAAAACTCACCTGGCATCAAGCGCCGGCAGGCGCATTGTGCCGCCCTGCGCGGCCCCGGCGGCGCGCCAGCGCCGCGCTCAACGCGCCAGCGCCCATGCCCAGCACGCCAAGCCAAATCCAGCGCACGAAGGGCTTGTGCTGCACGCGCAGGCCCCAGGCGCCGGCGGCCTCGTCCACCGGGGCGCTGAGCGCCACGTAGATGTCGCGCGTCAAACCCCAGTCGATGGCGCTCTCGGTCAGCGGCATACCCGAATTGACGTAGGAGCGTTTTTCACTCACCAGCGCACGCGGCGCCTGCTCGCCGCAACGCAGCGTGAAGTGCCCTGTTTGCGCATCGTAATTGGGGCCACTGGCCTGGCCGACGCTGTCAAAACGCAGCGCGCAGTCGCCAAGCGCCACCGTGTCGCCCGGCGCCATCGACACATCGCGCTCCACCCCGTAGCCCTTGACCATGGCCACGCCCACCACGAAAGCCGCCACCCCCAGATGCGCCAGCGCCATGCCAAAGCCCGACGCGCCCAGGCCCCCGCCGCGCAGCCGCAGCGCGGCCCAGTGCAGCGTGCTCACCACCACGCCCAGCGCCCCCAGCAAGGCAACTACCACCAGCGGATGCGCCGCCCCGTACTCGCGCGAGAGCAGCAGCGGCAGCGCCACCGCGCCAACCACCAGCGCCGCCAGCGTGGGCGCCAGGCGGCGCAGCAGCGCCCTGCCCTCGTCGCGCCCCCAGCGCAGCCAGATCGACACCATCAGCAACGCCAGCGAAGGCAGCAGCACGGGCGTCATCACGGCATCGAAATATGGCGCGCCAACCGAAATCTTGCCCAATTGCAGCGCGTCCATGGCCAGCGGGTACAGCGTGCCGAGCAGCACGCAGCCGCAAGCGGCCACCAGCAGCAGGTTGTTGAGCGCCAGCGCCGTGTCGCGCGAGAGCAGTCCCGCCGCCTTGGCGGCCCGCGCGGGCAACAGCCGCTTGCCATGCATCGCGACCAGCGCCAGACTGCCCAGCAGCGTGACCGCAATCAGCGCCAGCATCATGATGCCGCGGCGCGGGTCGGAAGCGAACGCATGAACCGAGACCAGCACGCCCGAGCGGACCAGAAAGGTGCCCAGCAGCGACAACACAAAGGCCGCGATGGACAGCGCCGCCGTCCAATACGCAAAGCGCCCGTGCAAATCGCGCGCAATCTGCACGTGCAGCAGCGCCGCCAGCGCCAGCCAGGGCATGAGCGAGGCGTTTTCCACCGGGTCCCAGAACCACCAGCCGCCCCAGCCCAGTTCGTAATAGGCCCACCACGACCCCACCGCGATGCCCAGCGACAAAAAGAACAGCGCCACCGCTGTGTAAGGCCGCACCCAGCGCACCCACGGCGCGGGCGCGCCGCGCCACAGCGCGGCCAGTGTCATGGCAAAAGGCACCGCCGCGCCCACGTAGCCCAGGTACAACAGCGGCGGGTGCGCCGCCATGCCGGGGTCTTGCAGCAGGGGATTGAGGCTCATGCCCTCGGGCGGCGCGGGCAGCAGGCGCATGAACGGGTTGGAAGTCAGCAGCACGAAGGCGCCCATGCCCACGCTCACCAGCCCCAGCACGCCCAGCACGCGCGCGGCGTAGATCGCGTCATGCCGGTACAGCCCGCGCAAGGCCGCCAGGCTCCACAGCGCAAGCGCGGCCAGCCACAGCAGCATCGACCCCTCGTGCCCGCCCCACACCGCAGTGATGCGGTAAAGCAGCGGCAAGGTGGTGTGGCTGTTTTGCGCGACGTAGAGAATCGAAAAATCGAAATTGACGAACGCCACCGCCAGCAGCACGATCGCCCCCAGCACCCCGGCAACCTGCCACAGCCCGGCCAGCAGCACCAGCCTGGGTTGCGCCTTCGGCCCGATGCCGCCCCAAGCCTGCACCGCCGCCGCGACCACGGCAAGAATCAGCAGCAACTGCCCCAACTCGCCGATCATCGCGCCGCTCCCGGCAGGCGTGGGCCTTGTCGGAGCATGGGCTGTACTCGAGGCAGCACGCAATCCACGTCGCGCCCAACCCCACCGCGACATTGCAGACGGAAAAATTCAAACATCCGTCGATTCTCCTACATAACCAGCGCGCCCACCGCAAGGGCTTTCCCGCAGTCACCTTGAGTCAGCAGTTGAACCTGGTTGCCCGCTGGCAAGGGCACCCGGCCAGGCGCGTCAGCGAACGGAGCAGCCAATCAGCCATTGCGCATGGAAACCCGCATTGCAACATGCAATAATCCGCCCGTGCGCGTCATCACCAACCGTCGCCTGATCGAGTTCGCCGCCCGCCATCCAGCCGCGGGGGAGCTTTTGCAGGCGTGGCGGCGCGTGATGGAGTCGCGGGCATTTGACGGCTTTTCCGATCTGCGCCAGAGCTTTGGCAGCGTGGACAAGGTCGG
>WRJY01000316.1 GCA_009778355.1 Desulfovibrionaceae bacterium
AGTAAAAGCTACGGCGGCATTTGCCGAACCGTAATCATTGCGGCAGCGGTACAAACCATCGTCGAGCCGACTGTCGGCATACCAGAGCAGATCTTGGGACGAACGCAGCCGATGTGGGCTGATCCATTGACCGGCTGAATACAGACTTTCAACGAAGCGGAACTCTGTCGTCGTGTCGCGTGCGTTGGTCAGGCGCCCGGCGTTGACGATCAGCACTACGTGGTGGCCGTACTGATTCGCGGCGGCGTATTCGGCGAAGCGAGCTGAAGCCATGGACCACTACATCGATCTGCGCGTACGTCCCGATCAACGACCCCAAACAGGCGGGAAAGCCGATAGACAAAGGCTCTTCCGCCCGCGTTCAGATACTTCACTGCCGCATAGGCAGCTCAGAAAACCTCGGCGGCGAACTTGCGCAGCGCATCGGCCTTCACTGCCGCATAGGCAGCTCAGAAACTGCCGATGGCGATAGTCGCCGTGCACGAGGCGCAATTCGTTGTCGCGCGGCGCATGTTCGGGCAGCCACGCGATCAATTGCTCCATCGCGTCGATCCGGACGCTTTCGGATGCCCTGTATTGCCGCGTCCAGCGCGCGATCTGACGCTGGAAGTAATCGGCCGTCGATCCGAAGTCGGCCAAGCTCACTGATGCCGGATCGATCTGGTGCAGCGTGGCGATGATGCGGCTCGCTTCCCGGTAGATCGCCGACCGCTCGGCAGCCGCGAGATCGGGCAGCAGCGGCTCCCAGAACTGGCGCCCGGCGATGTACTCGGCGATGTAGAACGAGGAGCCGATGACGGATTCGTCGTCGCAATACAGCAGAGGCCTGGCGACCGGCACGCCGGAACCCTGTAGCGCCGATGTGATGCGGAACTCGCGATCGATCGCGTGCGCCGACGGCAGCAGTTTGCCTGCAGGGCGACGGCGCAGCACGTAATGCAGCGGCCCGCAACTGAGCAGGTAGGTCGGATTGGACTGGCCACCGCGAAACTGGCGCAGCTCGATCGGCCCGTCGAATCCGGGCAGCCGGCTCGACAAATAGGCGGCAAGACTGGCGATATCGACGCGGTTGCGCTCGGGCACGGCCATCGTGCCCGAATACATCGACTGTGCCGACTCAGACAAGGAGATAGCCTCCGTCGACGTTCAGGCAGGCGCCCGTGGTGTAGGACGCGGCGTCGGAAACCAGGTAGAGCACCGCTGCGGCCATCTCGTCTGGCGCGGCGATGCGGTTCATGGGCACATGCTCGAGCGCCTTCAACCGCGTTGCCTCGTACTGCAAGGTCGCAGCCGCGAAGCGGGTATCGGTGGCACCCGGCAACAACGCGTTCACCCGTACTCCGGCAGGCGCCAGTTCACGCGCGAAAGCCTCGGTCATCGAGATCACGGTCGCCTTCGTCATCGAGTAGATGCCGCGGCTCACACCGGGACGAATACCGTTGACCGACGCCACGTTGACGATGCTGCCGGCGCGCTGCTCGAGCATCATCCGCGCCGCGAACTGCGACATCAGGAAATAGCCGCGAACGTTGACGTCGAAGGTCTTCTGGAACGCGCCCAAGTCGGCCTCGACGATCGGTCCGAAATATGGATTCGTGGCCGCGTTGTTCACGAGGATGTCGAGCCGCTGATGCCGCTCGCGGATCAGTGCGAACAGCGCCTCGATCTGATCCGGCTCGCCGGTATGGCAGGCATATGCGCTCGCCTGGCCGCCAGCGCGGCGAATCTTTTCGGCAACGGCCTCGCAATCCTGCACCTTGCGGCCGCACAGCGCGACGTGCGCACCATGAGCGGCCAATGTGTGAGCGATCGACGCCCCGATTCCACGGCTTGCGCCGGAGATCAGCGCGAGCTTGCCGCCCAGGTCGAACAGCGCCGCCATTCAACGATCCTCCAGGCGGATCAGCAGCTTGCCGAACTTGGTGCCGGTCAGCGTCCGTCGCAGCGCCTCGGGGAAAGACTCCAGTCCGGTCATCATCTCTTCGCGCGCGATCAGCCGACCCTCGGACAGCCAGCCCGCCATCTCGGCGCGGGCCTTCTCGTAGGAGGCCATGTAGTCGTAGACGATGATGCCCTCCATCCGCGCGCGCTTGACGAGCAGCGCGCGGTAATTCGCCGGCCCGCGCACCGGCCCGACGTTGTTGTACTGGCTCATGGCGCCGCAGAGCACGACGCGGGCACGCATCGCGAGCTTCGAAAGGGCCGCGTCAAGGATCTCGCCGCCGGCGTTGTCGAAGTAGACGTCGATGCCGTTCGGGCACAGCCGCGCGAGGTTTTCTGCGACATCGCCGTTTTGGTAATCGACGGCGCCGTCGAATCCGAGCGTTTCGGTCAAATAGCGACACTTCTCCGGTCCACCGGTGATGCCGATCACCCGGCAGCCCTTGATTCGCGCGATCTGGCCGACGACGCTGCCAACGGCGCCGGTGGCTCCGGAGACAACGACGGTTTCACCGGCGGCCGGGCGTCCTACCTCGAGCAGGCCGAAGTAGGCCGTCAGGCCAGGAACGCCGAGCACACCGAGGTAATTCGAAAGCGAGCCCTGCGGCCGGTCAATCGTGACGACCGGCTGTCCGATCATGTCCATGCCGTCCGAGTACGCGAACTCCTGGACGCCGAGCCGGCCCATCACGTGCGACCCGACCGCATGGCCGGGGTGCCTGGACTTCACGACGCGCGCCACCACGCTGGCGCGCATCACATCGCCGATGCGGATCGAGGGCACGTAGGTGTCGCCGGAGTTCATCCAGACGCGCATGGCCGGGTCGAGCGAGATGTACAGGATTTTTGCGACGAACTCGCCGTTGGCCGGTTCACGAAGCGTTTCGGTCACGAAATCCCAGATCTCGTCCGAAGGCAGCCCGGTCGGGCGCGCATGCAGGCGGATTTGTCGATTCAGATGACTGGTCACTTCGGGTTCCTGTGTGGCTCGTGTTTGGCGATTAGGCGGTAAAAGTCTTAAAATGCAAACGAAAATATAGTGTTTTGTTCAAATATTGGGAAATCATGAGCGGAACTACCGGAACTCAAAGCCTGCGCCGCGGCCTGCATCTGTTGCGCTGGCTTGGCGCGACACGAGAAGAGGATGTCAGGCTACCGGACCTGATCGAGGCTTCGGGTCTCGAACGATCAACGGCCTATCGGCTGGTGGCCGCCTTGGTCGAAGAAGGATTTGCCGAGCGCGACCCCGTCACGAAACGCTACAGGCTCGGCCTGGAGGCGATGCATATCGGGCTCGTGGCGATCGATCGCACACCGCTCGTCGAAAGGTGCCGAATGCCGATGCGCCGACTCGCGCGAGTCAGCGGCGACACGGTATTCCTGACCGTCCGGCACGGGGATTACGCGCTGTGCCTGCATCGCGAGGAAGGCAGCTTCCCGATCAAGGCGCTGACGACGAACGTTGGCCAACGCCGGCTGCTCGGCATCGGCGCGGCCGGACGCGCCATCCTGGCGCAAGTGTCCGAAGCGGAGCTCGATGGGGTCTGGCGCCGACACTGCGCCGAATTCGAGGCCCTCGGCATGAACTGCGCCGGATTGCGCGCCGATATGCGCGAGATTCGAACGCTCGGCTATGCCGCGATGCAGGACACCATCACGACCGGCGTTTCGGGCATCGGCTGCGTATTCCGACCGTCTGCGGCGATCCTGGCCGGGATCAGCATCGCTGCAATCACGTCGCGAATGGATCTGGCACGACGGCAGGAACTCGGCGAATTGATCGCACTCGAATGCGCGCAACTTGGACTTCGCTCTGATTATCCCAAGCCAGCAAAGCCGGAACCAAACAAGACATACGATGCCAGCTCGCGGATAGGAAGCGATCATGGCTGCGACGGCGTTGACTGACAGGTATGCGGCGAACCCGCACGGGGTGCTCTCGTGCCACGACAGGATCATCATCACCGGCGCCCTGCCCGGCGCGTGCTACGCCGGGGGCATGACGAGCTTCCTGCACTCGCACGGCATCCGCATCTTTGACTACCCGCACTTTGCCCAGCCATTGCGTGATCGCATCCGCGAGCGCGCCAGCGAAGTGTACCCTGCCAGCGCGCGAACGACGGGCGTAGTTTAGGGGACTTGGCCGTGGGCCGGCCGGCGCAGGGACCGGCCCGGCGGCGGGCGCGGCGCTCAAGGCTTGCGGGCGAACCGCATCACGCCATTGCTCGTGACCAGATCGAAATCCGTGCCGTCGATAGCGGCGCCGTACCAAAAAATGGCGGCAATGGCCGGCGGCGTGGCCGTCAGATCGGCAGCAGAGTCAGCCGCATGACTCGCAATCGTCGCGGAACTGCCGTCGATCAGGTTCAGCATGACCAGGCTGTAATCAGGACCGCCGGTTTGAATCACAACCGATGGATTGGCCGGCCCAAGGTACGCCAGAGGCCCGAGGTACGACAAGGGCGTGATGAATTTCGGGCCTGCAGCCGACGCCTTGGCTATCGATTTGCCCGCAACAGGATCATAAAAATCGTCGTCCGCCGGATCATTGAACCGCCGATGCATGAGCACGCTGCCATCGGGGCCGCACGCCAGCACGTGCTGCTGCTTGACGTTCGGGGTGGTGACGGTAGTGACGTCGCCGCTGACGGTGACGGTTCTCAGGCGGAAAGCATCATCGACGTAGAGCAGGCCGTCCGACCCGAGGCACATCGCCTGGATATAGCCGAACGAAGCGGCTAGGCCTGCGCCATCAACTACGCTTAAGCCGCCGCTCGTCGTCAGCGCCGCCCCCGCTACCACGCTGACATTCCCATCGGCGTCTATCTTCCATATTCCAGTCCCACGAACTCGACTTGAATCACTGTAAACGATGCCGCTGTCGCCGATATAGATATCGCCCGAACGCCCGACGGCGATCGCTACTGGCGTCAAAAACGCGGTTGACGCTTGCGTATCTTCCGATGAAGCGCCTGCCGCCAGCGTCCTGATGGTGTTGCCAGCGGGATCGATGACCCGGATGCGGGCGCGGCGATCGCAACGGCCCCACTCGCCCAACAGCAGTTCGCCACTGGCCTTTTTGGCAAACGGCCCGGCGGGCGGGTTGGCCGGCGGCAGCAGCGACAGCTTGGCCCCCAAGGCAGCGCCGTCGATGCAGCCCTGATCGGGGTCTTCCACGGGCACTGACGGCAACATGGGCGTGGGAGGAGGCTCATATGCAGTCCCCCACGCAAAGCCGGCCACCAAGGCAGCCTGGTAAGGCGCCACCACGCTCGGCGTGGAGCCACCGTCATTGCCTTCAGGCGGTGGGTTGGGTCCGGCGCCACCGTCCGCCGCATCGCCGCCAGAACCGCCGCAGGCGGCAAGCGCCAACGCAGTAGCCAAGGATAAGAATTTCAGATCGAAACGCACGGTTTGTCTCCTTCAGTCCAAGCCGACCCCAAAAGCCAGTTTGCCACATGCCCGCATTGTTTCATCGCCTGCAACACCGCGGCAGCGCCGTTAGAGCCTGTTTACGATCTCAGCAGGCCCGCTGAGATCGTAAACAGGCTCTTACTGGCGCAGACCTTCCCTAAAATGAGCGGTTTTCCTTCTCCGCCCACCCATCGCAGGTTTTCATGGCCCCCCCGCGCAAGATTTTCGTCACTACCGCCCTGCCCTACGCCAACGGCACGTTCCACGTCGGCCACATCATGGAGTACATCCAGGCCGACATCTGGGTGCGGTTCCAGCGCATGATGGGCGCTGATGTCAGGTTCGTCGGCGCCGACGACGCGCACGGCGCGCCGATCATGATCGCGGCGGAGAAAGCGGGCATCACGCCCGAGCAGTTCGTCGCCGGCATCGCCGCCGGGCGCAAGCAGTACCTTCATGGTTTTCTCATCGGCTTCGACAACTGGCACAGCACGCACAGCCCCGAAAATACCGAAATCTCGCAGGCCATCTACAAGGACCTGAAAGCCGCCGGCCTGATCAAGTCGCGCACCATCGAGCAGTTTTTCGACCCCGCCAAGGGCATGTTCCTGCCCGACCGCTTCATCAAGGGCGAATGCCCCCGCTGCCACGCCAAGGACCAGTACGGCGACAACTGCGAGGCCTGCGGCGCTGTCTATGCGCCGACCGAGCTGATCGAGCCTTATTCGGCGCTGACCGGCGCGCGGCCCGAAATGAAAAGCAGCGAGCACTTTTTCTTCAAGCTGTCCGACCCGCGCTGCGTGCGCTTTCTGGAGCAGTGGACGCAGGATGGCCGCTTGCAGCCCGAAGTGGCCAACAAGGTGCGCGAATGGTTCGGCCAGGGCGAGGACGGCCAAGTCAAGCTGGGCGACTGGGACATCAGCCGCGACGCGCCCTACTTCGGCATCGAAATCCCCGACGCGCCCGGCAAGTACTTCTACGTCTGGCTCGACGCGCCCATCGGCTACCTGGCCAGCCTGAAAAACCTGCTGGGCAAGCAGGGGCTGGACTACGCCGCCTACATGGCGCAACCCGATCTGGAGCAGTACCACTTCATCGGCAAGGACATCATCACCTTCCACACCCTGTTCTGGCCGGCCATGCTCAAGTTCAGCGGTCGCAAGGCGCCCGACAACGTGTTCGTGCACGGCTTTCTCACCGTCAACAACGGCGAGAAGATGAGCAAGAGCCGCGGCACCGGGCTCGATCCGCTGAAGTACCTGCAACTGGGCATGAACCCCGAATGGCTGCGCTACTACCTGGCCGCCAAGCTGTCGGGCCGCAACGAGGACATCGACTTCAACGCCGAGGACTTCATGCTGCGCGTCAACGCCGACCTGATCGGCAAGTACGTCAACATCGCCTCGCGCGCGGCGGGCTTCATCAGCAAGCGTTTCGATGGCCGCCTGGGCGCCGTCAGCGCCGATGGCGAGCAACTGCTGGGCCAACTGCGCGCCGCGCTGCCCGCCGTGGCGCAGCTTTACGAGCAGCGCGAATTCGGCAAGGCCGTGCGCGAAATCATGCAACTGGCCGACCGCGTGAACGAATACGTCGATGCCAACAAGCCCTGGGAACTGGCCAAGCGCGAGGGCAGCGGCGAGCGCCTGCACGACGTGTGCAGCGCCTGCATCGAGGCGTTTCGCATCCTCACCGTCTGCCTCAAGCCCATCCTGCCCAAGCTGGCCGCCGACGTCGCCTGTTTCTTGATGACGCCGCCCGACAACTTCGACAGCGCGCAAACCCCGCTCGGAGCCGGCGCGCAAATCGGCGACTACAAGCACCTGATGCAGCGCGTGGACATGAAGCAGCTCGAAGCCCTGTTCGAGCCGCCAGCGTCATCCGCGCCTGAACCCGCCGCCACTGCGCCGGCCAGCGCGCGCCCCGGCGGCGAGCCGCTGGCGCTGCAAATCACCATCGACGACTTCGCCAAAATCGACCTGCGCATCGCCCGCATCGTGGACTGCCAGCGCGTCGAAGGCGCCACCAAACTGCTGCGCCTGACGCTGGACGCCGGCGAGCGCGACGCCGCCGGCGCGCCCCGGCTGCGCAACGTCTTTTCCGGCATCGCCAGCGCCTTCGAGCCCGATCAACTCAAAGGCAAACTCACCGTCCTCGTCGCCAACCTGGCCCCGCGCAAAATGAAGTTCGGCATCAGCGAAGGCATGGTCCTGGCCGCCAGCCACGCCGACGAAAAAACCCACCCCGGCATCCACATCCTCGAACCCGGCCCCGGCGCGCAGCCGGGGATGCGGGTGAGGTAATCGGCTCACTCCCGGATAGCGCTTGCCGCCATGCGGGCGCGAATCGAGTAGTCACCAGTGTCATGTCACGAATGAAATGACGGATAAGGCCGTTTGAGCTTGATGCGGGCCTTGTCCACAGAGAACTGCCAGTCGATACCAGCGTTGACCTGATCACGCCGAGCCTGCCAAGCAGCAACATCGAGGCGCAACGTCTGGATGTTGTCGATGCGGCGATTCAGGCACTGGCCAATGAGCACGTTCAGTTCGATCTCGGCCATATTGAGCCAACTGCCATGCCTGGGCGTATAGACGAACTCGAAACGATCCCACAGCGCCTTGGCCTTCTCGGGCGCGAAGCTCTCGTACAGCGACACCGGTGCGTGGAAGCTGGCGAGCATGGCCTGGGACATCAAGCGCATGCATGTTCTGAGGCTGGATCTGCAATGAGAGGGGTCGATATATACCCCAAAGAAGCTTTGGGCCAGGCAAATGGCGGCCACCAAGGGGCCAAGGCGCGCGCTGTGCGGTCAAGATGACCAACGAAAACTAGCGGACATGCTTGACATGAAGCACCCGAACTTAGTAGCGATCAAGAAAGGAGAGCGGCCAGCGAACTGGAGGGTTCGCGGCGGTCTACGCGCCATCACAGGAGAGAACCCGCTGCACGCCTACATGGCCGCGATGACGGAGGACTTGGAACAGTCCGAAAGAGAGGACGAAAAAAAAGCCGCCGCAGGCTTCAAGGCCATGCTGGCGGCTTTTCCGGACAAGTCCAAGTCTTGGCGGAAGCGGTGAGATTCGAACTCACGAACGGTTACCCGTTGCCGGTTTTCAAGACCGGTGCAATCGACCACTCTGCCACGCTTCCCTGGCCACTTGTACGTCTGATGATTTTAGGGCTTGGTCAAGCCGCCCAAAAGAAAGCCCGCTTGTACGGAGGAGCGGGCTGGTCGATGGGGTGCATGCGCCTGGAGTGATGCCGGCCCCAACCTGGCCTTCCCCCTCAGCGGGGGAAGGAGCCGGTCACTTCAACTTCACTTCCTTGTATTCGACGTGTTTGCGCGCCTTGGGGTCGAACTTGGTGATCGACATCTTTTCGGGCATGGTTTTCTTGTTCTTGCTGGTGGTGTAGAAGTGGCCGGTGCCGGCCGTGGATTCCAGCTTGATCTTTTCGCGTCCGCCTTTGCTTGCCATGGTGTCAGCTCCTTGAAGTGGTTAGGCTTGACCGCGTGCGCGCATGTCGGCGAGCACGGCGTCGATGCCGTTTTTGTCGATCAGGCGCAGGGCGGCGCTGGACACGCGCAGGCGCACCCAGCGGTTTTCGCTCTCGACCCAGAAACGGCGGTATTGCAGGTTCGGCAGGAACCGGCGCTTGGTTTTGTTGTTGGCGTGGGAAACGTTGTTCCCGACCATGGGCTTCTTGCCCGTGACTTCGCACACGCGTGCCATGAGTTTGGACTCCAATCTTCACGGCCATTGCTGGCGCCGCCATGCACATGGCGACTCGCTTTGGCCTCACCTCGCCAGGACAAAGGGGTGGCGGTAGCCCCGAAATGCCTCGGCCCTCGCGGGTCTGGCAAAGTTTTTGATTATAGCGTGTCGGGCGCGCTCAGTCTTGCTGCTCCAGAAATCGCTGCGCGTCCAGCGCGGCCATGCAGCCGGTGCCGGCGCTGGTGATGGCCTGGCGGTAGATGTGGTCCTGCACGTCGCCGGCGGCAAAGACGCCGGGCACGCTGGTCTGAGTGGCAAAGCCTTGCGTGCCGGCTTGGGTCTTGATATAGCCGCCTTCCATATCGAGCTGGCCTTTGAACAGGTCGGAGTTGGGCGAGTGGCCAATGGCGATGAAGCAGCCCTTCAGGGCGATGTCTTCGGTGGCGCCGCTGTCCACCCGGCGGATGCGGATGCCGGTGACGCCAGTGCCGTCGCCCAACACCTCATCGAGCACGGCGCTGGTTTTCAGCTCGATCTTGCCGGCGGCCACTTTGTCCATCAGCTTGTCGATCAAGATCGGCTCGGCGCGAAACTTGTCGCGGCGGTGCACCAGGGTGACGTTGCGTGCAATGTTGGCAAGGTACAACGCCTCTTCAACGGCGGCATTGCCGCCGCCGATCACGCAGACGTCCTGGTCGCGATAGAAAAAACCGTCGCAGGTGGCGCAGGCGGATACGCCGCGGCCCATGAGCGCCTGCTCCGAGGGCAAGCCCAGGTACCTGGCCGACGCGCCGGTGGCAACGATCAGGCTGTCGCAGGTGTAGCTGCCGCTATCGCCGGTCAGTACAAAGGGGCGGCGGGAAAGATCGACGGCGTGAATGTGATCGAATACCACCTCCGTGCCGAAGCGCTCGGCATGGGCCAGAAAGCGCTGCATCAGGTCAGGGCCTTGCACGCCATCGACGTCGGCGGGCCAGTTGTCCACCTCGGTGGTGGTCATCAATTGCCCTCCTTGCGCCATGCCGGTAATCAGCAGCGGTTGAAGATTCGCCCGTGCGGCATAGATGGCGGCGGTGTAGCCGGCGGGGCCGGAACCGAGGATCAGGACTTTGGCGTGCTTGGCGTTCATGAGACTATGAAAATGGGCGTTGGCTAAAACGGGTGAGGGATGTTAGATTATCGTCATGACCATGCTATCGAATCTGGAATTGATGCGCCGCGTGCCTCTCTTTTCCATGTTGAACGATGACCAACTGACGGCGGTGGCCAAAGCCGTGGTCAAGCGCCGGTTCAAGCGCGGCGCATCGATTGTCGAGCAGGGCAAGACCAGCAATGCGCTGTTCATCCTGCTCAATGGCCGCGCGCGCGTGATTGCCGCCAACAGCCGGGGGCGCGAGGTGATTCTCGCCGTGATGGAGCCAGGCAGCCACGTTGGCGAGATGAGCCTGATCGACCACGAGCCGCACTCGGCCACCGTGCGCGCCGAAATGCAGACCGACGTGTTGATGCTCGGCTCCGAGGACTTCGCGCGCTGCCTGCGTGAAAACCCCTCCATGACCTACGCCATGATGTGCAGCCTGGTGCAGCGCCTGCGCAACGCCTCCCGCAGAATCGAAACGCTGGCGTTGATGGATGTCTATGGCCGCGTGGCGCGGGCCTTGCTCGAATTCGCGGTGGACGCCGGTGATGGCGAGATGCTGGTGCAAAAAAGAATCTCGCGCCAGGACATCGCCAAGATGATCGGCGCATCGCGGGAGATGGTCAGCCGCGTCATGAAGGGCCTGGAAGAAAACGGCTTCATCGAGACGCTGGACAACGGATCGATCCTGATCCGCAGTCCGCTCAACACGCTGTGCTGACCCCCGCGGCGACGCCAGCGCGGGCGCCCCACGGCAACGGGCTGAAAATACAAGGTACGCCAATGGCATACAGTAAGCTTTTGGCACTGTGATTTTGTCCATGGCTTATCCGCTCAATACATTCAACGGCAGCATCTCCATCCCGGCGGCGCGCTCGGGCATTGGCCGGTTCGCGCAGGAAATCGCACTGGTGCTCGGCCTAGCGCTGATCCTCTTCGTGGCGATGGCGCTGGCCAGTTATTCGCCGCAGGATGCGGCGTGGTCCACGTCGGGCACCGGCGCCGCGGTGCACAACTGGGCCGGCAAGCTGGGCGCCTGGCTGGCGGACATCGCCTACGTGCTGCTGGGTTTTTCGGCCTGGTGGTGCGTGGCGGTGGCGCTGCGCGCCTGGGTGGCGGGCGCACTGCGCTGGCTGCACGCCGATGACAAAGCCGCGCCCGACACGCCGGCCCCATCGCCTTGGGCGCGCGCGATGTCCACGCAATGGGCGCTGTGGATCGGCCTGGCGCTGCTGCTGGCGGCCAGCGCCGTGCTGGAATGGTCGCGCCTGTACCGCTGGGACAGCGCGCTGCCGGGTTCGGCTGGCGGCGTGCTGGGTTATTTGAGCGGGCCAGCCGCGGTGAAGTGGCTGGGCTACACCGGCTCGACGCTGCTGGGCATCGCGGGATTGCTTTTGGGCGCTGCGCTGGCGCTGCGCTTTTCGTGGGGCCGGGTGGCCGAGCGCATCGGCGCCGCGCTGTACGCGCTGCTCGAATCGCGCCGCGAGCGCCGCGAGATCGCGCAGGACGTGGCGCTGGGCAGGCAGGCGGCGCGCGAGCGCGAGGAGGTGCTGCACCAGGAGCGCGAGGTCATCGAGGAGCAGCACCCGGCGCCGGTGCTCATCGAGCCGGCGCTGGCGCAGGTGGCCAAGAGCGCGCGCGTGGCCAAGGAGCGGCAAAAACCCCTTTTCAGCGAACTGCCCGACAGCAAGCTGCCGCAGGTCGATCTGCTCGACGGCTCCTTGGCGCGGCAGGAAAGCGTGGCGCCCGAAACGCTGGAAATGACCAGCCGCCTGATCGAGAAAAAGCTCAAGGACTTCGGCGTCGAGGTGCGCGTGGTGGCCGCGGCGCCGGGGCCGGTGATTACCCGTTACGAAATCGAGCCTGCCGTCGGCATCAAGGGCTCGCAGGTGGTGAATCTGGCCAAGGATCTGGCGCGATCGCTCAGCCTGGTGTCGATCCGCGTCGTCGAAACCATTCCGGGCAAAAGCTGCATGGCGCTGGAACTGCCAAACGCCAAGCGGCAGTCGATCCGCCTGTCCGAAATTCTCGGCTCGCAGGTCTATAACGATGCCAGGTCGCTGCTCACCGTGGGGCTGGGCAAGGACATCATCGGCAAGCCGGTGGTGGCCGATCTGGCCAAGATGCCGCACGTGCTGGTGGCCGGCACCACCGGCTCGGGCAAGTCGGTCGGCCTCAACGCCATGATCCTGTCGCTGCTGTACAAGGCCGAACCCAGAGACGTGCGCCTGCTGATGATCGACCCCAAGATGCTGGAAATGTCGGTCTATGAAGGCATCCCGCACCTGCTCGCGCCCGTGGTCACCGACATGAAGCAGGCCGCCAACGGCCTGAACTGGTGCGTGGCCGAAATGGAGCGCCGCTACAAGCTGATGAGCAAGGTCGGCGTGCGCAACCTGGGCAGCTTCAACCAGAAAATCGACGAAGCCAAGGCGCGCGGCGCATTCATTTACAACCCCTTCAGCCTGACGCCCGACGACCCCGAACCGCTCGACCGCCTGCCCTTCATCGTGGTCGTCATCGACGAGTTGGCCGACCTGATGATGGTGGTCGGCAAGAAGATCGAAGAGCTGATCGCCCGCCTGGCGCAAAAAGCCCGCGCCGCCGGCATCCACCTGGTGCTGGCCACCCAGCGGCCCAGCGTGGACGTGATTACCGGCCTGATAAAAGCCAACATCCCCACGCGCATCTCGTTTCAGGTCTCCAGCAAGATCGACAGCCGCACCATCCTCGACCAGATGGGCGCCGAGGCGCTGCTCGGCATGGGCGACATGCTGTACCTGTCCAGCGGCGCCGGCCTGCCCGCCCGTGTGCATGGCGCCTTCGTCAGCGACGAAGAAGTGCACCGCGTGGTGCAATACCTCAAGGCGCAAGGCGAGCCCAACTACATCGAAGGCGTGCTCGAAGGCGGCGTCATCGATGGCGACGAAGGCGGCTTCGGCGACGCTGGCGACGCCAGCGGCGAAAAAGACCCGCTCTACGACCAGGCCGTCGAAGTCGTGCTGAAAAACCGCAAGGCCAGCATCTCGCTGGTGCAGCGCCACCTGAAAATCGGCTACAACCGCGCCGCGCGCCTGGTCGAGGACATGGAAAAAGCCGGCCTGGTCGGCAGCATGAGCGCCAGCGGCCAGCGCGAAATCCTGGTGCCCACACTGCCTGAGTGAAGCGGCGTCTCAAGTGCAACTGGCCCGGCTTCGCTCTTGCTCCCGTTGGCAGGGGTATTCGCACACCTTCCGCGCCGTTTTTTGAGAATCCGGACATCACATGAAAACACCCATCGCCGCCGCGCTGACCGCCGCCGCGCTGGCCCTGCCCGCCGCTTGCGTCTGGGCCGGCGGGCTGGACAGCCTGGAACAATTCGTCAAGAACACCCGCTCGGGCAAGGCCGACTTCACGCAAGTCGTCACCACGCCCGGCAAGGACGGCCAGACGCCGCGCGCCAAAACGCAAACCGGCAGCTTTGCATTCCAGCGGCCAGGCAAGTTCAGGTTCGACTACCGCAAGCCGTTCGAGCAAACCATCGTCGCCGACGGCCAGACGCTGTGGCTGTACGACGCCGATCTGAACCAGGTCACGGCGCGCCAGCAGGCGCAGGCGCTCGGATCGACGCCAGCCGCCATCATCGCCGCCGCGCCCGACCTGAAAGCGCTGGAGCGCGACTTCACCCTGACCGAAGAACCCGGCCAAGACGGCCAGCAGTGGGTCAAAGCCGTGCCCAAAACGCGCGACGGGCAACTGCAAGCCATCCGCGTCGGCTTCAGATCGGGCGCCAAGGGGGCCGAGTTGTCCACGCTCGAAATCGCCGACAGCTTTGGCCAGCAATCGGTGCTCACGTTCAGCAACATCGACATCAACGCCCCACTGCCAGCGGACAGCTTCCAGTTCAAGCCGCCCGCGGGAGCCGATGTGCTGCGGCAGTGAAGCCTGCAAGCGGGCGGGGCCCGCAAATAGCCGCGCACAATGGAATCGACAGATTCGCGTTCAGGGTAAAGCGCCCTGCCCGCTCACGGGTTCTGGATGCATCCCCGTTGGCAATCTGCCAGCGCGCATCTGCAACTCATGCGTCTGATAAAACCAGACGCCAGCCTGATTCGATGACGCGCCACAGAGTCACGAACCAGCTTTTGAGCGCGTTTTCTTTTTACTCCAGAACAAAGTTGAACGGCACGTCGAACCACATCGCCTCTGGCACGCCGTTGCGCGTACCGGGCACATAGCGCCAGCGGTCGCGCGCGGTTTCCAGCGCCAGCCGGTCCAGCCGGTCGAAGCCGCTGGAGTCATGGATGCGCGCATCCCGGGCATGGCCATCAGGGCCAATCAGCACGCGCACGATCACGCGGCCAGCCTCGCCCAGGCGGCGGCTCATTGCCGGGTAGGCCGGCGCAGGGTTGTTCAGGTACGCGGCTTGCGATGACGGCATCACCACCGCTGGGGCCGCTGGAGCTGGCGGCGCTGGGGGTGCGGGCGGCGCGGCGGGCAAGTCAGACGGAGCAGGCTCCGCCGCGGCAGCCATGACCGGCGCGGCGGGCGCGGCATCTTGCAGCGCCCGCG
>WRJY01000317.1 GCA_009778355.1 Desulfovibrionaceae bacterium
TGCTGCTGGAGCACGGCTGGGATCAGGCCGCCGCCGTGCGCGGCCTGCTCGCCGCCGCCGGGCTGGCGCAAGCGCAGTCGCGGCGCGATCTGAACGGCATCGAACGCTGTTCAGGCGGGCGTTGGGCCGGCTGAAGCCAGCGCCGGAAAGCGCAGCGGCAGCAACTCCTGCAACCCGAAGTCGCACAACAATGCGCGCAACCGCTCGGCGGCGCTGTGCTGGCGGTGGCCCGTCCAGCGGGCGATGATGAGTTCGTTCTTCAAGCTGTGTTCCCAGCCGACCAGTTCAGTCACCGTCACGCCGTAGCCTTGCGATTGCAGGTACAGGCAGCGCAGCACGTTGGTCAACTGGCTGCCCATTTCGCGCGTGTGCAGCGGGTGCCGCCACAGTTCGGCCAGCGGCGTGCGCGCCAGTTGCAGCGCCTTGTGCCGGCGCAGGCAGGCGGCCACCTCGGCCTGGCAGCAGGGCGCCAGCACCATGGCTTGCGCGCGCTTGGCCAGGCCGAAAGCGATGGCATCGTCGGTGGCGGTGTCGCAGGCGTGCAGGGCGGTGACGATGTCGATGCGATCGGGCAGCGCGGCGTCGCGCGCGGCATCGGCGGCGCTCTCATTCAAAAAACGCATACGCTCGAAGCCCAGGCGCGCCGCCAGCTCGGCCCCGCGCGCCACCAGCTCGGGCCGCGTCTCGATGCCGTAGATCACGCCGCTGCCGCGCGGCTTGAACCACAGGTCGTAGAGAATGAAACCGAGATACGACTTGCCCGCGCCGTGGTCGGCCAGTGTCAGCGCCGGGCCGCCGGCGGGCGTCAGCTCGCCCAGAATTTTTTCGATGAACTGCACCAGGTGCTCGACCTGCTTGAGCTTGCGGCGCGAATCCTGGTTCAGCCGCCCGTCGCGCGTGAGGATGTGCAGTTCCTTGAGCAGTTCCGGCGACTGGCCGGGGCGCAATTGGGCCAGCGCGTCGTCTTGGGGATGTTTTTGGGGTTTCATGATTGAAGGCTACCTGCTTCGCCCAGAGGAGAAGAAAGGTGGATTTATTCCCTCTCCCTCTGGGGGAGGGAGATGGACGCAGCCCTCGCCCAGAGGCCGCGTCATCCCACCAGCCTTTGGCCGGTCAGCCGCTCGTACTCGCGCATCGCAAAACGGTCGGTCATGCCAGCAATGTAGTCGGCCACCGCTCGCGGCTGGCTGGCGTGTCGCGTGAAAGACGGCGGCAGCGCCGCGCGGCCCGACAGGTAAGCGTTAAACAGTTCGCGCACGGCCTGCCGGGCCTGGTTCATGGTCTGCTCGACTTGCGGGTGGCGGTACAGATTGGCGAACAGAAAGCGTTTGAGCGCCGCCGACTGCGCGCGCATCTCAATGCCAAAGCGCACCAGCGGGCCGGCGCGGCGGGCTTCGTCAGCACTGCCGGGGGCGGCTGCGCGCAACGCGGCGCCGGTGGCGTCGATGACGTCGTATACCTGCGCCGACAACATGCGGCGGATGGATTCGTACAGCACGCGCCGGCCTTGCAGTTGCGGGTATTCGCGCAGGGTGTCTTGCAGAAAGCGCGCGAACAGCGGCGCATCGGCCATCTGTTCGAGCGTGAGCAGGCCGGAGCGCACGCCGTCGTCGATGTCGTGCGCGTTGTAGGCGATTTCGTCGGCCAGGTTGGCAAGCTGCGCCTCCAGGCTGGGCTGCGTGCCGTCGAGAAAGCGCCGCACCACGCCGCCGGGCTCGGCCCGTTCGATGCGCCGCGCATTGGCGCGCGAACAGTGCTTGAGGATGCCTTCGCGCGTCTCGAAGCTGAGGTTCAGGCCGTCGTGGCCGGGGTAGCGGCGCTCCAGTTCATCGACCACGCGCAGGCTTTGCAGGTTGTGCTCGAAGCCGCCGTGCGCGGCCATGCACTCATCGAGCGCGTCCTGGCCCGCGTGGCCGAAGGGCGTGTGCCCCAAGTCGTGCGCCAGAGCGATGGCCTCGGTCAGGTCTTCATTGAGTTGCAACGCGCGGGCGATGGAGCGCGCCAGTTGCGCCACCTCCAGCGAATGCGTCAGGCGGGTGCGAAACAGATCGCCCTCGTGGTTGAGGAACACCTGTGTCTTGTAAACCAGCCGCCGGAAAGCGCTGGAGTGGACGATGCGGTCGCGGTCGCGCTGGTAGTCGTTGCGGGTGGGCGCGGGCGTTGCCGGGTAGCGCCGGCCCCGCGTGTGCGCCGGGTGGCTGGCGTAGCAGGCCAGCGCGCCTTGTGCTGGCGCGGCATCAGGCGCTGCTCCCTGACTCATCAGGCACAGCAGCGGTCGATGACCTGGCGCACCAGCGCATCCGGCGCGCTGCGCACCGCCGCGCGGCCCGCCCCGTCGATGAGCACGAAGCGGATCTCGCCCGCCTCGGCCTTTTTGTCCACGCGCATCAGTTGCAGATAGCGGCCAGCGTTGTCCCGCGCGTCGATGACAGCGCCGCGCGTGGGCAAGCCGGCACGCTGAATCAGCGCGGCCAGCCGCCGCACGAAGGCGGCATCGGCCAGGCCCAATTCGCGCGACAGCTCGGCGGCCATCACCATGCCGGCGGCCACCGCCTCGCCGTGCAGCCAGGCGCCGTAGCCCATACCTGCCTCGATGGCGTGGCCAAAGGTGTGGCCGAAGTTGAGGATGGCGCGCAGGCCGGATTCGCGCTCGTCCTGGCCCACCACGCCGGCCTTGATCTCGCAACTGCGCTGAACGGCGTGCGCCAGCGCGCCGGCATCGCAGGCGCGCAGGGCGTCGATGTGCGCCTCGATCCAGTCGAGAAACGTCATATCGGCGATGGGGCCGTACTTGATGACCTCGGCCAGACCCGCCGACATCTGGCGCGGCGGCAGGGTCTTGAGCGCATCCAGATCGCACGCCACCGCCAGCGGCTGGTAAAAAGCGCCGATCATGTTCTTGCCCAGCGGGTGGTTGATGGCGGTCTTGCCGCCCACCGACGAATCGACCTGCGCCAGCAGCGTGGTCGGCGCCTGTACGAAAGGCACGCCGCGCATGTAGCAGGCGGCGGCAAAGCCCGTGGTGTCGCCCACCACGCCGCCGCCCAGGGCGTAGAGCACGGTCTTGCGGTCGGCGCCGTGGCCCAGCAGCGCGTCGAAGATCAGGTTGAGCGACTCCCAGGTCTTGTACTGCTCGCCATCGGGCAGGACGAGCTGACGCACCTGCGCGTGGCGGCCCGCCAGCGTGCGCATCAGCTTTTCGGCATACAGCGGCGCGACGGTGGTGTTGCTCACCACCAGCGCCTGCGTGCCGGCAGGCGCCGCCGCAAACGCCGCCGGGTCGCCCAGCAAACCGGAACCGATACTGATTTGGTAGCTGCGCTCGCCCAGCGCAATGGGCACCTGCCGTGCCGATGAAAAGCCTTGCATGGCGCCAAGTGTAGGGCCTTGCGCCCCGGTTCAGAGGCCGGCTGGCGGTGGCCTGGGACCTGTTCACGCTATTTTCATGGCGCCCGTAAGGCAGCGTCTGCGGCGCAAGCAAATCCTCGCCGGGTGTCCAACCCGGCTGCGCCTTGCATCCACTACCTTTGCGGGGCAACGGGCGCCATGAAAATAGCGTCAACAGGCCCCAGTTCGAGCTGCATCAGCACGCGGTCCACCAGCATGGTCAGCGCCACGCCATGCGTATCGACCACGAAATGCGCGCATTCGCGGTACAGCGGGTCGCGCGCCGCGTACAAATCACGCAGGCGCTGCAACGGGTCGGCCACCTGCAACAGAGGCCGCTTGGTGTCCTGGCGCAAACGGCGGTGCAACTGCTCGGGCGACGACCGCAGATAGATCACGGTGCCGCGCTCATGCAGCCGCTGCCGGTTGGCAGGCCGCAACACCGCGCCCCCCCCCGTGGCCAGCACGCGGGCAGCGCCACGGGTCAACTCGTCGATCACCGTTTCTTCGATGTCGCGAAAGGCCGCCTCGCCATGCTGATCGAAATAGCCGCGGATCGTGCACCCCAGCCGTTGCTCGATCACATGGTCGGAATCCGCGAAGTCCATGCGCAGCCGCCGCGCCAGAGCGCGCCCAACGGTGGATTTGCCGCTGCCCGGCATGCCGATGAGGAAAATCATGAAAAACCCGGATCGATCCGGGGTTGGAGCTTATGGTTTGTCAGCAAGCTTGGCAAGCACGGAGGAGATGAAAACCGCCGCTGAAGCTAAGAACCTGTTCACAGTCCCAGATGGCCCGCGTTGGGCTGCAATCGGGATGATATGGGCGGCGCGGCGCGCCGCGCCTTGCATCCGATCCCGAAAAGGTGTCTGCGCGGGCCTGCTGAGATCGTAAACAGGCTCTAAGGGTTCACCTTGATCGCTACGGTTGCAGTTGCAGAGGTACCCAAGCTGTCAGTCACCAGTACAGCGACTGCATAGTCTCCTTCGGCTGCCGGCGTCCCAGAAATGACGGCGGAGGTACCGCTGCTACCAAGCCTCAGACCCGGAGGCGCTCCTCCCGGAAGCGTCCACGTGTACGGTCCCACGCCCCCGCTTACCGTCATGCCAAAAGAATACAACACACCCACCGTCGCAGGAGGAACGTTAGCCGCGGTAAGAATCAAAGCCGGAGAAGCATCGACCGTGATGGTCACCATCCCAGTGGCCTTGGTGTTGTTCGCATCAGTTACAGCCACCGGAATCTGATAAGTCCCTGGAACCAACGGTGTACCACTGATGACGCCATCTACCAGTGACAAACCACTCGGCAAGGCAGTCTGCGCCGTAAATTTATAAGGAGGCACGCCGCCGCTGACATTCCCATTCAGGCCGCACACAAAAGGCATGCCCTGAGTGCCATGCGCAAGACAGGCAAGCGAAGAAAACGCGAGCGTTGACTTTCCGATGTCCTCAACCGCAAGGAATGAGTAATAGTGCTTGATGGGAACCTGAATGCCGTTGCTGACATCATTGTCGGATCGGTCCGTCGCGAATTCCAAGAGGATTCCTCCAGGATTTGGCCCGCTCGAAAGCGTGAACAGGCCAAGACCAGCCACGGTTCTGACTTGAAGGCAGGTTACGGACACATAACCGCCGGGTACATCGCCATCATCGGGGCAAGATGTGGAAGCTGCTCCAGCCAACAAGCTGGCGCCAGTCCATGCACCGGACAATTCCCCCGCTGGACGAAGAATGCGCACCCTCAAGTTCGGCAGGGATGGATCAGGCACGGGTTGATTGGCATCATCCCATACAAACGTCTGAATGGCGTTGCTGTTCCGAATGTTGGTCAGATTGCCTTGCACCCCCAAATAACCAGGTTCCTGTGCAAATATTTCCATGCTGCCGGGCAAACCGACGGAGCCGACTGTGATATCGACGCTCTTGCTGTAAACCCTGTTGTCGCGCGGATCAGTCACAGAACATGTAACGCGCGCCGTACCGGCCACATCCTTGGCATGAAAATAAAAAGAAGCGCCACCAGCCAGGGAATCAAGAGTCAAAGCAGGATACCATAGATAGTTCGTCACCGTGACATCGACCGTATCATCCGGGTTCGATGACGTTATATCATGCAGCTTACCATAACCGATATCTTCCGTGGCATTTTTTTCAGTAAGATAATACAACGACCCCGACCCGACTCCATCCACCCTGCATGCAAACGTATCCGTTCCATTCTGGATGGCATCGTTGCCCTCTTTGGCGCTCACATACAACGCGGTCGTATAGGGACGGTTAACCCCTACCCCCCCGATGTACCATATACCCAAGTAGCTCGCAGCCCATGCCGGATCAACAGTCCTGGTTATACCAACATTCTCAATATTCAGAGGCAAACTGACCCTATCCGCCCGTAACGTGATACTGTAACGCTCTTGCGTATCGCCAGAGCTGCCCCCTCCGCCGCCACACGCGGACAGCAGCACAGCAGACAAAAGCCCCAGCAGTCCTACCAATTTTTTCATATCGTCAACCTATATTAACAAATTCGGGATCAACCCTGATTTCCAAGACATTCAACGTATCGAACCCTGATCGGCGATCACCTTGGGCGTAATAAACACCAGCATCTCCTGCTTGTCGGACGAGCGCGAGCGCTGCTTGAACAGGTTGCCCAGAACTGGAATATCTCCAAGCAGTGGTACCCTGCTTTCCGATTCACTCTCAGTCAGTTCAAAAATGCCACCGATCACTACCGTCCCACCGTTTTCTACCAGCACCTGAGTGGTAACTTTCTTGGTATTGATCGACACACCCCCCGGGACTACCGAGCCGACGCTGTCCTTGTTTACGTTCAGATCGAGAATGATGTTGCCTTCAGGCGTGATCTGCGGAGTAACTTCGAGACTCAGAACGGCTTTCCGGAATGCAATGGAGGTTGCGCCACTGGACGTGGCCTGTTCGTAAGGAATCTCCACGCCTTGCTCAATCGACGCCTTGGTCTGATCCGCAGTGACCACCCTTGGGCTGGAAACCACACGGCCTTTTCCATCGGCCTCCAGCGCTGAAATTTCAAGATTCAAAAACCGGTTTGCCGCAGAATTGAACAATGAAACCGCAAAATTTGCCGGCGACACCCCGTTAATACCTTGTGCCGGCAGATTGACGAATTGCGAACTTGTGGAATTCAACAGCGAGGCATCGAAAGCGCCGGTTGTGGCGCCAACGGCATCGTAATTTCCAGCCAACGCCAATCGATTATTGCCGCTGACCGTATACCCTGCATCGCCCCCTTTGATTCCACGCAAATCCCCGCCACCAAGCTTGACCCCCAGGGATTTACCGAAGGTGTCCGTCGCTTCAACGATACGCGCCTCGATGAGAACCTGACGAACCGGCACATCCAGCTTCACAATCATTTCCCTGATTTGCTCCAGCCTGGAGGGGATGTCGGACACGAACAATTGATTCGTTCTTGGCTCTGCAATGACCGATCCCCTGTCGCTCAAAAGGGTCGAAGTCCTGGTTGTACCACTTGTGCCCCGGCCAGACGAATTACCGGCGTTCCTCAATTGCTGCGCAATATCTGACGCTTTCGTGTAGTTGAGCTGAAACGATTCGGTACGCAAGGGCTCCAGATTTTGAATCGCCTGCAACGCTTCCAGCTCCGCCTTTTCCTTGGCCGCCATCTCTTCCTTGGGCGCGATCCGGAGCACATTGCCGTTACGTCTCATGCCGAGGTTCTTGGCTTGAAGGATGATATCCAGAGCCTGATCCCACGGCACGTCCTTGAGCCGCAAGGTGAGACTGCCTTGCACCGTATCGGAAGTGACGATGTTGAAATTGGTGAAATCGGCAATGACCTGCAGCAACGACCGGATATCGATGTTCTGGAAATTCAGCGACAGCCGCTCGCCCCGATAACCCGGCCCCGCGGTCAGCTTGTCCGGATTGACCTTCTGCTGGCGCACCTCGACCACCAATTGATTGTCGCTCTGGTACGCGCTGTGCTCCCACAATCCCTTGGGTTCTATGACCATTTTCACCCGGTCGCCCGATTGGGTCGTGGTGATCGTCTGCACGGGCGTGCCGAAATCCGCGACATCCAGACGCCGGCGCAGACCTTCGGGCAGGCTGGTTTTCAAAAATTCAACGACCAGGTTCTGGCCCTGCTGACGGATATCCACGCCAACCTGGCTACTGGGTAAATCCACGATCACGCGGCCCGCGCTCTCGACGCCACGGCGAAAATCGATGTCGCGCAGCGGCAGTGTGGCGTCAGTACTGCTTTCCGCAAACACCTGCTGGGCAGCAGGAACCGCCGCGATCGATGGCGCCGGGTTCAGCGAAACGAACACGGATTTACCCTGCACTTCGGCGTGATACGCCGTCGGCCGATTCAGGCTGAGAATGACGCGCGTCCGGTCACTGACCTGAACCACATTGGCCATGCGCACATTGCCTTGGCCCAGTTCGATTTTGCCTTTCGCCAATCCACTTTTGACGCCAGGAAAATCGAGCGCGATCCGGGCCGGTGACTGCACGAGAAATCCCTCTGGCACGGCGCCCGGCGCCTCGCTCAGATCGATACGGACAACCTCGGCTCCACCCTGAATCGAGCTCGAAATAGCCTCGATGACCTGTGCCTGCACGCCCATTGCAGCGCCCCAAGCCACCCAACCCACCACCGCACTGCGCAGCACGCTGCCCAAAATCTCAAATTTCTTTCTCATTTCGTATTCTCCTGGAGCTGCAAGGTGGTCATGCGCTCGATACACTCACCCGCTGCGTCCTGCACGATTTCCCGCAGCGTTACCTCGTTTTCCGACACCTGTGTAATCCTCCCATAATTCTGGCCAAGATAATTGGCTGGCCGCACCTGGTACAAAAGCTTGTCGACCTTCAGCAGCGCAACACGCTGACCGTTGCGCTGCAGACTTCCGACCATCGACATGACATCCAGGGGAAACGCCTCCAACGGTTCTTTGCGGCGATTGAACTCGACCGCCAGCAACGCCGCGCATTGTTTCGCGGCTGGACTGGCATCCCACACCTTGGTCAATCGATCCACGTTGAAAGGATCGACTGCCTTGCCCTCGGTATAGGGCAGCGGAACATATTGCTTGGGTTCGCTCACGGGCGTGACATGCGGCACAGCCTTGCGCCGCTCATCGGCAGTCCAGTTGCCCAGATCATCCGTCCCGCCGGTACAACCCGCCAACACGCTGAGCAACAATGACCATGACACCAATTGGAACCAACCGCAGCGCATCATTTCTTGCCTCCCTTGGCTTTTTGAGCGGCGGCGCGCTGGGCTTCGATCTCATCCTGATCGAGATAACGGAAGGTCTTGGCAGTCGCTTCCATCACCAGCGCATCCGGTCTCACTTTATCCTTGGCATTTGCATTGACAGATGGCTGGGACACGGAAATGTTGTTCAGCGTCACGATGCGAGACAGGTTGGCAATATCGGCGGTGAAGGCGCCGATGTCATGGAACTGGCCCGATATTTTCAGGGCAATCGGCAACTCGGCATAATAGTCCCGGATCACGACCTGGCCTGGCCGAAACAGCTCGAATTGCAGGCTGCGGCCCAACCCCGCCTGGTTGATGTCGGAAAGCAGTGCGTCCATTTCCGCCTTGCTGGGCAGTTGCTTTTCCAACATGTTGACATACTGCTGAACCTGCTCCCGTTGCCTTTTGAGCGCATCCAGACTGACCGCGCGCTGAACCTTGCTCCGATAGTCGGCGCGGAGTTTCTCTTCCTTCGCCTGTTCGGCGTTCAGCTCTTCTTTCTGGCTGTCCAGCACGACGACCCAAAAAAATACCACTACCGCAGCCGCCACGATGGCGTACAAGGCATACCGTGGAATGCTCGGCCACGACGACGGATGATCGCGGCGGTCAAAACCACGAAACTGCGCGCCCATGCTGCGCAACGCGGCCAAGATATCGACGTTTGTTGAAGATTTCGCTTTCGCTGCCATGTCAACCCTTATGCCTGCTCAGTCAGCGCCCCTGGGGCCGGCCGCGCGTTGCGCCGCGCTGGCGGCCTGAGCCGCGGATGCGACATCGCTGGCACGCTGTAACCGCACCCTGACCGTGAAGTCGAACGCGGGCCGCTGCTCCCTTGGGCCCAAGGCCACCTTGGCTGCAACGATTTCCACGAGATCCGGCTTGGTGACCCACTCGCTGTTGCGCGACAGATTGCGCAGCAGCTCCGACACCCGCTCGTTGGACTGGGCCATGCCCTTGAGCAGAACATTCTGGTTTTCCTGCTTGATGCTCTTGAAGTACATTCCATCGGGAAGCTGGCGCACAGACTCGTTCATCAAATGGACCGGCATGTTGCGGTCGGCCTGCAGATTTTCCACCGCTTCCTGGCGCGCCTTGAGCGCGGTAATTTCCTGCTGCAATGTCGCCACTTCCTTGATTTCCTCGTCCAGCTTCTTGATTTCACCGGTCAGGAAAGCATTGCGGTTTTGCTGCTCGGAGATGACCCATCCATACCAAAGATAGACCATGCCCGCGACGAACGCGCCAAGCGCCACCGCTGCCAGCAGAAATACATTAAACGACTGGCGCGCCTTTTTGCGCGCCATCTCGCGATGAGGAAGGAGGTTGATCAAAATCACCGCAAAAACCTCCTCATGGCCAGGCCGCAGGCCGTCAGATAAGACGGTGCTTCTCGCAGCATTTTCTTCTCGCGCACCCCGCGTCCAATTTCCATGCCGTCGAACGGGTTGACCACTTGGCAGGGAAACGCGGTATGCCGGGTAACCGCCTCGGCCAATCCCGCCACTCTGGCGGTTCCTCCGGCCAGAAGAATGTAGTCCACCCGGTTGTGCGGCGTGCTGGTGAAAAAGAATTTCAGCGATCGCTCCAGTTCTTGCGCCAGTGATTCGACGAAAGGTTGCAGTACCGCGGGCCCATAATCGTCGGGCAGTTCCCCGGCGCGCTTTTTGGCTTCCGCCTCTTCAAGGGTAAAACCATACTGCCGCACCAGCATTTGCGTCAACTGCGCGCCGCCGAAAACCTGCTCCCGCTCGTAAACCACTTCTTCGTTGCGCAGCACCTGCATGGCGGAGGCTACCGCGCCGATCTCGAACAGGGCAATCACCGCATCGGCGCCGCCGCCGGGCAGACGCCCGATTACGCGCCCGGCCGCCAGCCGCGAAGCGTAGGATTCCACGTCGATGGCAACCAGATGAAGACCAGCCGCTTCGGCCAGACCCTGCCTGTCCTCGACTTTTTCCTTGCGCGAGGCGGCAATCATCACCTCGACATCGCCCGCCGAAGAGGGACTGGGCCCGATGACACAGAAGTCTATACTCACCTCATCTAGCGAAAACGGGATGTACTGGTTGGCCTCCGCTTCGACCTGTACTTCCATCTCCCGCTCGCTGAGTCCGTCGGGTAAAATGATTTTCTTGCTGATGACGACGGACGTGGGCAGCGCCATGGTCACGTCCTTGGTTTTGCTGCCGCTCTTGCTGATCAGACGCCGCGTGGCTTGTACCACCTCATCGAACTTTTCGATGTTGCCGTCGCTGATCCAGCCACGCTCGAGCGGCTCGATGCCACAACGCTCCAGGGTGTAATTGCCCGTACGGTCCTGCCCCAGTTCGACCAGCTTGACGCTGGACGAACTGACATCGAGCCCCACCATCGGCGGCGTTTGGCGACCGAACAACGATCCAATGTTCAAGATAGTATCCTGCTCTTCCTACTTCACTTGAATATTAGCAGCAAACTCATTGTCAAACAAAGAAAAAATCTGTTGAGACGAGTCATGTACGTTGTCAAAAACCGACGCGAGCGAACACTATTTCGCCTTCTGCATCCCACAAAGTCTGCGCTCCGCGAGGGCCCGTGGCACCAGCGGTCATCCGGACAGACAATCACACCGTTGCCGTGAACATCATCACGAATTGCCGCCAGGCAAGCCAGCGAACAGCGCGGCTTGCCCCGTAAAAATACCCTCATCGATGTTGCGCTATGCCCACTGAAAACTCGCCCGCCTCCAGACACAAACGCACGGGTGGCCCTGGCTCTCGATGGTTGCGATGGATGGCCAAGTCCCTGGCGTGGATGGCCGGCATTGTGCTGGCCTTGTGCCTGTGCGCCGTGATGGCCGCCCTGATGGCGCTGGCCATCGCCTACCCGAACCTGCCGGATGTGTCGGATTTATCCAACTACCGGCCCAAGTTGCCGCTGCGCATCTTTACCTCGGAAGGCACGCTGATCGGCGAATTCGGCGAGGAGCACCGCAACCTGACGCCCATCAAGGATGTGCCCCAGGTGATGAAAGACGCCGTGCTGGCCATCGAAGACGCCCGTTTCTACACCCACAGCGGCGTCGATTACATCGGCGTGCTGCGCGCGGCCCTGGCCAACCTGGTGGGCGAAAGACGCCAGGGCGCCTCCACCATCTCCATGCAGGTGGCGCGCAACGTCTATCTCTCCTCGGAGCAGACCTACACCCGCAAGATTTACGAAATCCTGCTCACGTTCAAGCTCGAACACCTGCTGACCAAGGACCAGATTCTGGAGATCTACATGAACCAGATATTCCTGGGCAACCGGGCCTTTGGCTTCGCGGCGGCGGCCGACACCTACTTCGGCAAGCCCCTGAAGGAGTTGACCATCGCCGAGGCGGCCATGCTCGCCGGCATCCCCAAGTTCCCGTCGTCGGCCAACCCGATCGCCAACTTCAAGCGATCGCGCGTGCGGCAGCTTTACATCATCGACCGTATGCAGGAAAACGGCTTCATCACCGCCGAGCAGGCCGCCGCCGCCAAGCAGCAGGAGTTGCACATCCGGCCCACGGGCGACTCCACCAAGGTTCACGCCGAGTACGTGGCCGAAATGGTGCGCCTGATGGTGTCCTCCCAGTACGGCGAGCAGACCTACAGCCGCGGCCTGAACGTTTACACCTCGATCAATGCCGAGGACCAGAACGCCGCCTACAACGCCCTGCGCCGCGGCATCCTCGACTACGAGCGCCGCCGGCCCTTCCGCGGCCCGGAGAAATTCATCGATCTGCCGCAAAACCCCAAGGAGCGCGACGAAGCCATCGACACCGAACTGGCCCGCTACCCCGACATGGGCGACATGCTCCCCGTCGTCGTGCTGGACGCCGGCCCGCGCAAAGTGGCGGCGATGCGCCAGGGCGGCGAGACGATCGAACTTTCCGGCGACGGCCTCAAAGGCATCCAGTCCGGCCTGTCGCCCAAGGCGGCGCCGGCGGTCAAGGTTCGTCCGGGCGCGGTCATCCGCGTGGTCAAAAACGCGCGCGGCGACTGGGAAGCCACGCAACTGCCGGAGGTCGAAGGCGCGCTGGTGGCGCTGGACCCGCGCAACGGCGCCGTCAAGGCGCTGGTGGGGGGGTTCGACTTCGACAAGAACAAGTTCAACCACGTCACCCAGGCCTGGCGGCAGCCGGGCTCCAGCTTCAAGCCCTTCATCTATTCGGCGTCGCTGGAAAAGGGGTTTTCCCCCACCACCATCATCAATGACACGCCGCTGTTTTACGACAGCAGCGTCACCGGCGGCCCGCCTTGGGAGCCCAAGAACTACGAAGGCGGCTTCGAGGGCCCGATGACCATGAAGCGCGGCCTCGCGCGCTCGCGCAACATCATCTCGATCCGCATCCTGGAGGCGATCACCCCGCAATACGCCCAGGACTGGGTAACGCGCTTCGGCTTCGACGCCGACAAGCACCCGCCCTACCTCACCATGGCGCTGGGCGCCGGTTCGGTCACCCCGATGCAGTCGGCGCTGGCCTACTCGGTCTTTGCCAACGGCGGCTATCGCATCAATCCGTTCCTGATCACGCGCATTACCGACCAGTCCGGCAAGGTGCTGCTCGAAAGCCAGCCCACCGGCCTGACCGAAGCCAACCGCGTCATTGACGCGCGTAATGCCTTCATCATGAACACCATGCTGCAAGAAGTGGCCCGCAGCGGTACCGCCGCCCGCGCGCAGGCCACGCTCAAGCGCGCCGACATCGCCGGCAAGACCGGCACCACCAACGACTCATGGGACGCCTGGTTCGCCGGCTACCAGTCCACCTTGGCCGCCGTGGTGTGGATCGGCTACGACACGCCGCGCAACCTGGGCGCGCGCGAAACCGGCGGCGGCCTGAGCCTGCCGATCTGGATCAACTTCATGCAGACCGCGCTCAAGGGCGCGCCGGCGTCCGAGTTGCCGCCGCCCGCTGGCGTGATGCGCGTGGACGGCGAGTGGTACTACAACGAATACGCGCACGGCGGCGGCATCACCAGCCTGGGCGACACCAACTCCGATCCGGCAAACAACGCCAGCCCCGCGCCGGAAAGCGGCGATGCGCCCGCCCGCCCCCCAACCCCGTCGCAGGAGCGCAGCCGCATCCTCGACATTTTCAGAAATTGAGCCGCGCGCCGTTCATGCCGGCAAGGTAAAACGCAGCGGCATCCCGGCCTGTTCGGTGGCGCTGCGCGACAGGCGATCGAAAAAGTCCTCGCCTGATTTCGTGTCGCGCCAGATGCCATCGGCCAGCCTGTAGTGGTAGCCGCCCGAGCGCGCGGCCAGCCATACCTCGTGCAGCGGCGGCTGCAAGTTGACGACGATCTGGCTGCGATCGGCAAACACCAGCGTTACCATGCCCCCGGCGCACTGGCTGTCGATGTCGGCGCCGGCGCTATCGGCCAGGCGGTCGCACTGCGCCTCGATGCCGCGCAGCAAAGCCTCGGCGCGGTCCATGTATTCAGGGTCGGTCATTACAATCGAAGTCTATGTTTTTGCAGACGGCGCATCGGGTCACCAGGATCATTCTAGCCACGGGCCTGACGCTCGCCGAAGCGCTCGCCCTGCCGGCCTGCGGCCAAAAAGGGGCTTTGTACATTCCCGACACCCCCGCCGCGCGGCAACGCGCCACCTTGCCGCAAACGGTGTTCGGCGGCGCCAGCGCACCGGCGCAACAACCGGCGTCCGCCGCGTCGGCCCCACCCATTGCCGCACCGGCATTGCCTGAACTGCCTGAAATTCAATGACATCACCCGCCACCAATCCGGCGCCCCTGCCCGGCGCGCCTTTTCTGTCCTGGCTCGATGGCCGCTTGATGGTCGAGGGCGTGGCCTTGTCCGATCTGGCGCGCCAGCACGGCACGCCGCTGTTCGTCTATTCCCGCGCCGCCATCATGCAGGCGCTGGCGGCCTACCAGCGCGGTCTGGCCGGGCGCGACGCGCTCGTTTGCTACGCCATCAAGGCCAACTCGTCACTGGCGATCCTGAAACTGCTGGCCGACGCCGGCTGCGGCTTCGACATCGTCTCCGGCGGCGAACTGGAACGCGCGCTGGCCGTCGGCGCGGCGCCGTCGAAAATCGTCTTTTCGGGCATCGGCAAAACGCGCCAGGAGATGCTGTGCGCGCTCCAGGCGGGCATTGGCTGCTTCAATGTCGAGAGCCTGGCCGAACTGGACGCGCTCAGCGAAGCGGCCCAGGCGTGCGGCCAGCGCGCGCCGGTGAGCATCCGCGTCAATCCCAACGTCGATGCCAAGACACACCCGTATATCTCCACCGGGCTGAAGGGCAACAAATTCGGCATCGCGCACGAGCAGGCGCTGCAAGCCTACCGCCGCGCCGCCAGCCTGCCCGGCCTGCGCGTGACGGGTATCGACTGCCACATCGGCTCGCAGATCACCACGCCCGAGCCGTACCTGGAGGCGCTGGAGCGCGTGCTCGATCTGGTCACCGCCATCGAGGCGGCCGGCATTCCGCTCGGCCACATCGACTTCGGCGGCGGCCTGGGCATCGACTACAACGGCGACACGCCGCCCGCCGCCGATGCGCTGTGGACGCGGCTGCTGGCGCGGCTGGACGCGCGCGGCTTCGGTGGCCGCGCGCTCATGATC
>WRJY01000318.1 GCA_009778355.1 Desulfovibrionaceae bacterium
GCAAGCAAGCAAGCAAGCAAGCAAGCAAGCAAGCAAGCAAGCAAGCAAGCAAGCAGCTTTCTAGGCAAAAAATAATTTTCTTTCGCGCTTGGCGCAAAAGAAAATTATTCAAATCATTCCCGGCTTTCAAAACGGCCCTCAGCGTCCCGGCGCTTGAGGGTCGTTTTGCATTGGGCTTGGTTGGTTCATTTTCCGTAATCCCGTTTTCGCAGCAGGAGGTGGATGTTTTTATTGTCCATCACAAGGCTAAAACCACCGGCTTTTAGCCACTCAGCTTTAGTTTCAAGATAGGTGCGTAGCGTGGAAGGCTATGGACTACAGATACCGCAGCCACACGGTCGTCAGGGCCGAGGGTGCTTGTGTGTGATGGCGGGACAGATGGCCGAAAAGATGATTAAACAATACTTGGAACATCATTTTGAACCGAATCAGGATGACGATTTCAGATGGAGCCGAGCAAGTGGGACGCGTCGTGAAGTCGACGTGTGGGTGAACATTTTCAATGCCTGGAATCTCAACCCACCGGCTTTAGCCGGCGGGTTGGATTCTTGGTGATGCCGATCAATGAAAATTAATAAAACATCAACACCGAGTTTTACAATGGAAACCTACAAAATCAATCACGTCATGTCTGCCGACTTCGAAAGCGGAATATTCACTGACATCGTAGGTTATTTCAAGAAATATAGTCCGCCGTGGATCACTCATCACGTAACGGTAACGCCGATCGACGATGCAGATATTTATCACTATCATCGCCCGCACCTCGAATCCAAACTGCGGCATCCAGGTATCTGTACCGTGCATCATGATCTGGAGGATCCAGATGCTTGGCACAGCAAACACAGGTTTTTGCCACGATACAATGAAGCCGAGACAATCATTTGCCTCAATGAGACACAGAAAGTTATTCTTACCAGAGAAGGAATATCAGAGGAGAAATTACGAGTAATTCCACATGGATACAATACAGATATTCTGCGGATCAAGTCGCAAAAGAAAGATGACAATAGGAAAATAACCATAGGGATGGCCTCCAGACGTTATGGGAGACGTGTCAAAGGCGAAGCCTATTTATTCGAGCTCGCAAAATTACTGAATCCCGACAGATTTTCTTTTATTCTGGTAGGACAGGGTCGGGCAATTGATGCGCTCATGTTGAGGAAAATGGGTTATTCGGCAAAATTTTACGAAAGGTTTCCCTACAGACTCTTTCAAAGCTTCTATGAATCGATCGATGTACTTCTAATGTGTAGCAGCCATGAGGGCGGGCCTGCAAACATACCCGAAGCATTGGCAACTGGTACGCCTGTTTTCTCATCCGAAGTCGGAATGTCAAGAGACATGATAAAAAATAAAAAAAATGGAATTTTTCTTACCCTTGAATCCCACTTGGATGCGGAACTAATTAACGACACTTGTTTTTCCTGTTTCAATCATCTCCAGAAAATGAAGGACTATTGCATAGAACACGCCCCCTCTATCAAAACCTGGAGAGAAACAGTTAATGACAATATATCTGCATATTCAGCCGTATTGCGCAAAGATATGTCAATAATTCCGGTTATTGAAGCCAGCGATCCCCTTTCGATCGGCACTCTCCTTGACTTGCCGGTCATGGAGTGCGTGGCATGAAAAATTTATCCATACTGATTCCAGATAATCTGCACATCAACAAGAGGAACTTTCCGTCATTCTTTGATTTTACCGAGAGAGAAAAGGCCAAAGTCCATTTCGAGACACGGCGTCGAGATTGGATTGGCCTTTATGGCGACTATGCATCGAAATTACCAGTCCTCCAGGAAAAAATAGAGGTTTTGAATCGCCTCTCCCCTGAGGATCTGATGGCGTACAACGTCAAGGGTGCCAATCTTTTCAAAATCAGCAGAGCAGAGATACTCGCTTATGTCGCTGTCGGTGCCGGATGGTATGATGCTGCATATCCGCGAACGTTGGTCGAAATTTTTCAAAAATTGAATTCATGCAACCGCATGACACTTTTGCAGAATATGGCCGCCGCATGGGATTGGATCATATTTTGGCGGAATATGCTTTCCGATTTTCCTCAATTTACTCATGCATGCATATTTTCTGGATCATTAATTTACCAAAAGTCCCTGATAAGGGTACTGAGCTTCACGTCGACGAAATGCATGTTAATGGAGAGTTCATTTACTGGCAACGATTTTTACTGCGAAGAAAAATACGAACATATTGCAAATAACTGCGATATCCGCCATGAAGCAGTTTTCAGAGCGATCTCCGTGGCCGACAATGAATGGGGCGTGGAGCGAGAAAAAATCAAGGCAATCAATAAAATTCTTCTCTCTAAAAACAAAAATGTCACGCAGCCAGTTCAAGGCAGCCCCATTATATTCAAGAATAAAAATTTTCCTATCGTAACCATCCTTGGGCAGGTCATCAATGATTTTTCATTACTTGAGTATCGTAATATTGGCCTTTCCTCTATTCATTTTTACAAACAATTAATTTCTGATTTGCTTGAGGTGGATTGCAATATTGTTTTCAAGTCCCATCCTTGGGAGAGTAAAAAAGACAATGTGAAGAAAAGTCTCACCAAGGATGAGTTGACTAATTGGATGCTTTCCTTTCCGGAAGAGGCGCAAGAAAAAATCTTATTCGTCGATAATTATCCAATTGAAAATCTATTTAAGTGCTCATCATGGGTGGCTGGAATCAATTCCCAAGGCCTTCTGGAAGCCGCATTTCATGGCTTGAAGCCAGTCCAATTCGGTAATGCTTTTTTCGGAGAAAAAGGATTCACACATGATTACGAACTCAATGATACAAAGGGGTTTTTAGAAAAAATTAAGATTGAATCTCGTTCAATATCAGCAACCAAGGAAGGAACGATGACTCTTGCAGAATTTGATGCCTTTGAGAGCTTTTGTACTAAATTGCTGCAATTTCAACTTGTATCGATTCATAATTCTGGTCTGATGACATTGAGGCGGATATTCGCAGACGAAGATGTTATTGCTTTAGTAAAAAAGGGGGCGGCAAATCCTACTGCCACCAAAGTTATCGTTCCCAATCGACCAATTTCTTTGTCAGCCAAAGAGGGCGTCAAGCCTTCGGCTACAAAGTCAGCCACTAAGGATTCCAGTCTTCCTTTGGCATCCGCCGCAAAGAGAAGCTCGAGCTCCGCTCTGGCTGTAGCTTCCGCCGAAAATAACAACTCGGATCTTGCTCTGGGAAAGGTAAAGTCACCCAGTAGTTTTGAGAGAAAGGTCAAAAAATTCAAGGTGTATCCAAGGAAATTTTTTAGTGACTCTTCGAATCCGTATGTGCGTTGGATGAGAATATTTTTTAAGTATAAACAGTAAGCAAATCATTGATTGCATCATTTGCAAATAATATATGCAAACATTCTCCCAAATCGATAAGAGTGCATCAATCAAAAGCCCAGAAGGCTTGGAGCATCCGGTTCATCTCTCACCGCTCAGCGAAGTACATGCCGGATGCACAGTGGGGCGTTACACTCATATAAATATCGGGACTGTTTTATTCAGCCACGTCAAAGTTGGTCGCTTCACTTCGTTTGGCCGAAACTGTGAAATCGGCGCAGCAAATCATCCTCTACAGTATTTATCCACACATACTTTTCAAATACATGCGCAGTGCTTTCCGAGATTGCCCGATTACAAAAATCTAAAACGAAAACCGTGGCTCTTCCACCCCGACACCCACATTGGCAATGACGTGTGGGTCGGAGCTAAAACGGTTGTTCGTGCCGGGGTGACGATTGGCGATGGCGCAGTGGTCGCGGCTGGTTCGGTAGTTACAAAGGACATACCGCCCTACACCATCGCCGGCGGTACTCCGGCGAGAATGATTCGCATGAGATTCCCCTCGCACATCGTTGCCGCGTTGCTTGAATTAAAATGGTGGGAATTGAATATTGTTGAGTTAGATGGATTGCCTTTCGACAACATCGAAGCATGTGTGACAGAGCTTCGTAATAGAATTGCCAAGAAAGCCACCGAGTCTTCTTGATGCACGCCATGAAACCAATGTGGATAATTGGCGGATAATTGGGGTCAGATCACAATATTGGTTTGAGCCGCAGGCCCTCATTCCGGCCTTGCGCCAGCGGGGAAAGAAGCTGAAATTTCAAGCCCACGATATCGCCGTCAAATCATTGACGAAGATCGGCATGTCCTGCCACAGGCCGCGCACGCCTTGCTTGGCTGCCGTGACCCATTGCGGCTGGTACAGCCAGGCCAGCGCGGCGTCGTCGGCGAGCATTTTCTGGGCTTCGCCCAGCAACTGGTTGCGGGTGGCGTTGTCGGCGGTGGTTTTGATTCGGTCGTACAGGGCGTTGAATTGGGGGTTGTCGTAGCCCCAGTAATAGTCGGGCCTGGCGAAGTTGCCCAGATCGAATGGCTCGACGTGGCTGATGAGGGTCAGGTCGTAGTTTCTTGGCCCGCCATAAACGTTGGCCAGCCATTGCGCCCATTCGACGTTCTGCACCTTGGCGGCGATGCCGATTTTGGCCAGTTGCGCGGTGATGATTTCGCCGCCCTGGCGCGCGTAGGGCGGCGGGGGCAGCACCAGGCTCAGATGCAGCGGTGTGGCAATGCCGGCTTCCTTGAGCAATGCCTTGGCCTTGTTCACGTCGTAGGGGTTGATGCCGGTGGTGTCGATGTAGCCGGGCATACCGGGCACGTAGTGGCTGCCGATGGGCACGCCGAAGCCGTCCGCCGAGCCGGTGATGACGGCCTGGCGGTCGATGGCGGCGGCAATGGCGCGGCGCACGCGCACGTCGTTCAGGGGCGTGCGCCGGTGGTTGATGGCCAGTACGGTTTTGGCGCGCGAGCCGCTGACCAGCACTTGCAGCCGCGGGTTGGCCCGAAACCGCGCCGCGCCGCGCGGGGTGACGCGGGTGAATACGTCCACGTCGCCGGACAGCATGGCCGCCACTTGCGCCGCCGGATCGCTGATGAAGCGGAAGGTGGCCTGTCTGATGCCGATGGCGACGGGGTTGTGGAAGCTGGGCGTGGCCTTGAGCGTGAGCGACGAGCCCCTGGCCCAGTTCTCCAGCACGTAGGGGCCGGTGCCGACCGGGTCGAAGACGTTGCCTTCGGCGCTGGTCGGCTCGACGATGGCGGCGGTGGCTTGCCCCATGTAGAACAGGAAGTCCGGATCCGGCTCTTTGTTGGTGATGGCTATGGTGTGTTCGTTCAGGACGCGCACGCTTTCGATGGCGGTGAAGTTGCGCTTGTCCTTGTTGGTGCTGTGGTTGCTGGCGGCGCGCAGAAGCGAGAACTTGACGGCGGCGGCGTCGAACACCTGGCCGTTGCTGAACTTGACGCCCTGGCGCAGGTGGAAGGTGGTGGTGCGCAGATCGGGCGAGACCTCCCAGCGTTCGGCCAGCAGCGGGGCAACGCTGCCGTCAGGATTGATTTTGGTCAGCGTCTCCAGCACGTTGTACAGCACGATTTCGGCGATGGCCGAGGCGGCGCCGGCGGTGGGGTCCAGCCCCGGCGGTTCCAGTGCCATGCCCAGCACCATGCTGTCGCGCCGCGATTGCGCGAACGCCGGTATCTGCCCCAAGGCGGCGAGGGCGGGCAGGGCCAGGGCGAGGTGGCGACGTTTCATTTTTTGGCGGTTCCTTCAGAGTCTGTTTACGATCTCAGCGGACCCGCTGAGATCGTAAACAGACTCCCAGGCCGGGCGCTGGCGCTGCGGCCAAGCCGGCAAGTGGTTCATGGTAGCGCGGGGCCGGGGTTGTGTCATACGGTTTTACGCCAAAAAAATTCGGGACGTTTGTTTCGCGCCAATGCAGCGCGCGGCGGCCAGCAAGGCTCTGGTGTAGTCGTGCCGGGGCTGGCGCAGCACTTGGCGCACCGGGCCGCTCTCGACGATCAGGCCGCCTTTCATCACCGCCACGTCGGCGCACAGGTGGCTGACGACGGCGAGGTCATGGCTGATGAAGAGGAACGTAACGCCATGCTGGTCGCGCAGATCGGCCATCAGGTTCAGCACCTGGGCCTGTACCGATGCGTCGAGCGCGCTGACCGCCTCGTCGGCCACGATCAGCTTGGGCCGCGTGATGAGCGCGCGCGCGATGGCGATGCGCTGGCGCTGGCCGCCGGAAAATTCGTGCGGGTATTTGTCCAGCGCATCGGCGCCCAAGGCTACCGATTGCAGCATGGCGGCGGCGCGCTCGCGCTGCCGGGCGCGGCTGGCGCCTTCCAGCGCGGCGGCGGGTTCGGCCACGGTGCGCCAGACGGGCCGGCGCGGGTCGAGCGAGCCGTAGGGATCCTGAAACACCATCTGGAAGTCGCGCCGCGCTGCGCGCAGCTCGCGTGGATCGAGCGCGTTCAGGTCGCGCCCCTCGAACAGCACCTGCCCGCGCGCGGGCCGCTCCAGCGCCATCGCCAGCCGCGCCAGCGTGCTTTTGCCCGAACCCGATTCGCCCACGATGCCCATGCTGCGCCCCGCCGTGACTTGCAGCGATACGCCCTTGAGCGCCTGCACCTCGGCGGGCGGGCGCAGCAGCGATTCGCGCGGCAGGCGGTAGGTTTGCGCGGCGTCGCGCAACTCGAGCAGGAAGGGGAGCGGGGTCATGGCCAATACCTTTCCTCGTTTGGGGAAGGTTCCTGCTTCTTGCTCCTTCCTTCGTTGGAGGAAGGCAGGGATGGGGGCAGCGGCGTTTGCACCATGGTCAGCGTTGGTGATGGCGCCGGTCTCCATCCCAATCTTCCCAAAGAGGGGGAGGGCGCAAGGCATCTCCGGCGGGGGAGGAGGCGAAGCAACTGAAGCGGTGCGTGTTCGAGAGCGCCGTTACCGGCGGCGCTTCGGCGGCGCAGGGCGGTTGGGTGAAAGGGCAGCGGCCCGCGAACGGACAGCCCGGCGGCAGGTTGAGCAGGCCGGGCACCGCGCCGGCGATGGTGGGCAGCCGCGCGCCGCGGCGGGCCTCCAGCCGCTGCGCCAGGCTGGGCCGCGCGGCCAGCAGCGCGCGCGTGTAGGGGTGCGCGGGCCGGCTGAGCAGTTCATCGGCGGCGCCGCGCTCGACCACCGCGCCGCCGTACATCACCAACAGGCGCCGCGCGTTGCGCGCCACCAGGCCGATGTCGTGCGAGATCAGGATCAGCGCCATGCCGCGCTCGGCCACCAACTCGCCGATCAGCGCCAGGATTTGCTGCTGCACTGTCGCGTCCAGGGCCGTGGTCGGCTCGTCGGCCACCAGCACGTCGGGCTCGCAGGCCAGCGCCATGGCGATCATGATGCGCTGGCGCTGGCCGCCGGAAAACTGGTGCGGAAAACTGCCGGCGCGCCGCGCCGCGTCGGGGATGCCCACGCGATCGAGCAGTTCGATGGCGCGCTCGCGCGCCTGGCGCCGCGGCAGGCGGCGGTGCAGCATCAGCGGTTCGGCGATCTGCGCGCCGACGCGGTGCACCGGGTTCAGCGCCGACATCGGCTCCTGAAAGATCATGGCGATGCGCGCGCCGCGCACGCGCTGCCAGTTGCGGTCGGGCAGGCCGATGAGCTGCCGCCCGTCCAGCTTCAGGCTGCCGCTGACGGCGGCGTTGCCGGGCGCCAGGCCCATCAGGGCGAGGGCGGTCATCGACTTGCCGCAGCCCGATTCGCCGATCAGGCCCAGCGTGTCGCCGCGCTCCAGCGTGAAGCTCATGTCGCGCACCGCCGCCGCGCTGCCGTGGCGGGTGCGCAGTTCGACGCGCAGGCGGTGGGCTTCGAGCAAGGCCATGGCTTATCGAGAAGCGAGCCGTGGATCGAGCAGGTCGCGCAGGCCGTCGCCCAGCAGGTTCAGCCCCAGCACCGACAGCGCAATGGCCACGCCTGGCCACACGGCCAGCAATGGGGCGTCGAACATCAGCGTCTGCGCCTCGGCCAGCATACGGCCCCAACTGGGCTGCGGCGGCTGCGTGCCCAGGCCCAGGTAGGACAGCGCGGCCTCGGCCAGAATGGCGACGGCAAAGCGGATGGTGGCCTGCACGATCAGCGCCGCCAGAATGTTGGGCAGCACGTGCTGCCAGGTGATGGCCCAGCGGCCCTTGCCGCTGGCGCGCGCGGCCAGCACGTAGCCGCGCGCCCACACCGCGTTGGCGGCGGCGCGGGTGATGCGCGCGAATGCCGGCGCGTTGTAGATGCCGATGGCGGCGATGGCGTTGCCGATGCCGGGGCCGTACACCGCTGTCAGCATGATGGCCGTCAGAATGGCCGGAAAAGCGAAGCCGAAGTCGGCCACGCGCATGATGAATTCTTCCACCCAGCCGCGCCGCGCCGACGCCAGCAGCCCCAGCGCCGCGCCCGCTGCCAGGCCGATGCCGACGGCGATCAACCCCACTTGAATCGAGGCGCGCGCGCCCGCCAGCAGCAGTGACGCCACGTCGCGGCCAAAGGCGTCGGTGCCCAGCCAGTGCGCCGCCGAGGGCGGCAGCAGCCGCCCGGCCATGTCGATGTCCAGCACCGGATAGGGCGTCCACAGGTACGACAGCGCCGCGGCCAGCAGCAGCAGGGCGGCAAGCGCGGCGCCGGCGGCAAAACCGGGATGACTGCGCGCGCGCAGCCAGAAGCCGTATGCGGCGGCAGGGCGGTTCATATCTCGTGCGCCTTCACGCGCGGATCGATCACGGCGTACAGCACATCGACGGCGAAGTTGACCAGCACCACCATCGCCGCCAGCAGCATCACGCAGTTGCGCACCACGATCACGTCGCGGTTGGCGATGCTCTGGAAGATCAGGCGCCCCAGGCCCGGCAGATAAAAGACGTTCTCGATCACGATGGCGCCCGCCAGCAGCTCGGCCAATTGCAGTCCCATGACGGTGATGACCGCGATCATGGCGTTGCGCAGCACGTGGCCCCACAGCGTGGCGCGGCGGCTCAGGCCCTTGGCGCGCGCGGTGCGCACGAAGTCCTCGCGCAGCACCTCCAGCACCGCCGAACGGGTAAAGCGCGCCAGAATCGCCGCCTGCGCCACGGCCAGCGACACGGCGGGCAGGATGAGCGATTTCAGGCCCTGCCACAGCCCCAGCCACAGGCCGGCGCTGAAATGCCAGCCGTCGAAGCCGCCCGCCGACAGCCACTGTAAGCGCACCGAAAACAGCAGGATCAGCAAAATGGCGAACCAGAAACTGGGCACGGCGATGCCGATCTGCGCCAGCGCCATCAGACCCACGTCGGCGGCGCCGCGGTGGCGAGCGGCGGCCAGCACGCCCGCCGGCAGCGCGATGGCGGCGGTCAGCAGCATCGCCAGCACGGCCAGCGGCGCGGTGAGCGTCAGGCGCTCGGCGATCAGAGCCGCCACTGGCGTGCCGTAGCTGTACGAAAGGCCCATGTCGCCGCGCAGCAGGCCGCCGATCCATTCGGCGTAACGGGCCAGGGCAGGGCGGTTCAGCCCCAATTCGGCAGCCTTGGCGGCGACCGCAGCGGGGTCGGCGTCCGGCCCCATCAGCACCTGCGCGGCGTTGCCGGGCAGCACCTCCAGCACCGCGAACACGATCGCGCTGGCCGCCACCAGGGTGGCAAGCAGCGTCAGCAGGCGCTTGAAAAGGAAAAGGCTCATGCGTGGGCAGGGTCGGCGGCGGCATTATCGGCACATTGCAGCCCGATGCGGCGCGGGGCCGGATAATCCGGGCTGTTCTTTTTCCACCCGTTCACGAAGCCATGGCGCTCACGATTACCGCCGAGTGCATCAACTGCGATGTCTGCGAACCCGAATGCCCCAACGAGGCGATCTCGATGGGCGGCGAGTACTACCGCATCGACCCCGGCCGGTGCACCGAATGCGTCGGCCACTTCGACGAGCCGCAGTGCGTGCAGGTGTGCCCGGTGGCGTGCATTCCGGTTGATCCGCAGCGCGTGGAGGGCCGCGACGCGCTGTGGCGGAAATACCGCCAACTGCTGCTGATGGCATGAAGAACATCGTCATCCTGATCTCCGGCAGCGGCAGCAACATGGCGGCCATCGTACGGGCCGCCGGGCGGCAACGCTGGGCCGAACGCCTGAACGCCCGCGTGGCGGCGGTCATCAGCAACCGCCCCGATGCGCGGGGCCTGCAACTGGCCGCCAACGCCGGCATTGCCACCGCCGTGGTGGACCACAAAAGCTTTGCCGGCCGCGAGCCGTTCGAGGCCGCGCTGATGCAAGCCATCGACGCCCATGCCCCCGCGCTGGTGGCGCTGGCCGGCTTCATGCGCATCCTCACGCCCGGCTTCGTGGCGCATTACGCGGGGCGCCTGCTCAACATCCACCCCAGCCTGCTGCCGGCGTTTGCCGGCCTGCACACACACCAGCGCGCCATCGACGAAGGCTGCAAGCTGGCCGGCGCCACCGTGCACCGCGTGACCGCGGAGCTGGATCACGGCGACATCCTGGCGCAGGCGGCAGTGCCCGTGCTGCCCGGCGACACCGCCGAAACACTGGCCGCGCGCGTGTTGACGCAGGAGCACCTGATCTACCCCCGCGCCATCGCCGACTTGCTGCGAACGCTGTAGTTTTTCCGATGCATCCCAAAGCCCTGCTCGACACCGCCACCGAACTGGTGCGCCGCGCGCTGCTGCTCGAACACCCGGCTGACGCGGTGGTGTCGCGTTTTTTCCGCGAGCGCCGCGACCTTGGCCCGCGCGAGCGCGCCACCCTGGCCGAAACGGCCTACGCCGTGCTGCGGCGCAAGCCATTGTTCGAGCACCTGGCGCGCGCCGGCAGCGGGCCGCGCGAGCGGCGGCTAGCCATTCTGGGCTTTCATGCGCCGCGCGATTTCGTCAAGCAGGCGCTCACGGTGGGCGAACAGTCCTGGCTCAACATCTGCGACGCCGTGCCGCCGTCCGAGTTGCCGCCGGCCTGCCGCCACAACCTGCCGCAATGGCTGGCCGAGCGCCTGCAAGCGCAACTGGGCGATGGCGGCGAATTCGACGCCCTGGCTGCCGCGCTGCTGGAGATCGCGCCGCTGGACTTGCGCGTCAACACCCTGCGTATCAAGAGAGAACAGGCCGCGCAAGAGCTGCAAGCTGCCGGCATCGCCGCCGCCGCCACGCCTTATTCGCCCTGGGGCCTGCGCGTGCGCGGCAAGCCGGCGCTGAACAAACTGGACGTGTTCACGCGCGGCGCGCTCGAAGTACAGGACGAAGGCTCGCAGTTGCTGGCGCTGCTGCTGGAGGCGCGGCGCGGCGAAATGGTGGCCGACTTTTGCGCCGGCGCCGGCGGCAAGACGCTGGTCATCGGCGCGGCCATGCGCAACACCGGGCGGCTGTATGCGTTCGACGTTTCACTGCACCGGCTGGAAGCGCTCAAACCGCGCCTTGCGCGCAGCGGCCTGTCCAACGTGCATCCGGTGGCCATCGCGCACGAGCGCGACGAGCGCATCAAGCGCCTGGCCGGCAAACTCGACCGCGTGCTGGTCGATGCGCCGTGCTCCGGCCTGGGCACGCTGCGCCGCAATCCCGACCTGAAGTGGCGCCAGTCGCCCGAGGCCGTGCGGGAACTGGCGGCCAAGCAACAGGCCATCCTCGGCAGCGCAGCGCGGCTGCTCAAGCCCGGCGGACGGCTGGTGTACGCCACGTGCAGCCTGCTGCCAGACGAAAACGAGGCCATCGCCCAAGCCTTCAGCGCCGCGCACCCCGGCTTTGCCGCTCTGAACGTGGCCGGCCTGCTGCAAGCCCTGAAAATCCCCGCCGCCCCCGCCCTGTGCAGCCCAGCGGTGGGCAGCGAAGCCGAAGCTGGCCGCTTTCTGCGCCTGTGGCCGCACCGGCACGGCACCGACGGCTTTTTCGCCGCGATCTGGCAGCGGTGTTGAATGGCATGGCGCAGGCCCTGCTGAACAGGCTCTCACATGCAACGCTTTTTCAGAAAACGTCCTTCCATGTCCTCGCATGTGCCAGCCAATCCCGCAAATACCGCACCTCGCCCCGGTGAAATGTCTCACTCCCATTCACACTCCGCAGACCACGCCAAGGCGTCCATAGCCGGGATTTCCCCGGCCAGCGGGGGCGGCGCCCCCTCGATGGGGGCGTCGCAACATCACGAAGCCAATGAAGCTTTGGGAATGTCTGACACCGACGCCATGCGCCTGGCCCTGGCCGAAGCGCGCGCCGCCTTTGCCGCGGGCGAGGTGCCGGTGGGCGCGGTGGTGGTGCAGGGCGGGCGCGTCATCGCCACCGGGCGCAACGCGCCGATTGCCGGGCGCGACCCCACGGCGCACGCCGAAATCGCCGCCTTGCGCGCCGCCGCCGCGCGGCTGGGCAACTACCGGCTGGACGGCTGCACGCTTTACGTCACGCTGGAGCCGTGCGCCATGTGCGCCGGCGCCATGCTGCACGCGCGGCTGGATCGGGTGGTCTATGGCGCACCCGACCCCAAAACCGGCGCGGCCGGCAGCGTGCTCGATTTGTTCGGCGACCCGCGTCTGAACCACCGCACGCAAGTGCAGGGCGGCGTGCTGGCCGGTGAGTGCGGCGCACTGCTGCGCCAGTTCTTCGAGCCGCGCCGCGCCAACCCCATGCCCCTGCGCGACGACGCCTTGCGCACCCCCGACAGCGCCTTTGCCAATCTGCCCGGCTACCCTTGGCCGCCTCATTACGTCAGCGACCTGCCGGCGCTCGGCGGCCTGCGCCTGCATTACCTGGACGAAGGGCCGCCGGATGCGCCACTCACCTGGCTGTGCCTGCACGGCAACCCGGCCTGGAGCTACCTGTATCGCCACATGATCCCCGTGTGGACGGCGGCGGGCCACCGCGTGGTGGCGCCCGATCTGATCGGCTTTGGCAAGAGCGACAAGCCCAAGAAAGAGGGCGCGCACAGCTTCGCCTGGCACCGCCAGGTACTACTGGAGTTGCTGGAGCGGTTGGACCTGCGCCGCGTGGTGCTGGTGGTGCAGGACTGGGGCGGACTGCTGGGCCTGACGTTGCCTCACGCTGCGCCGGAGCGCTTCCACGGCCTGCTGGCGATGAACACCATGCTGGCCACCGGCCAGACGCCGCTGTCAGCCGGCTTCATCGCCTGGCGCGAGATGTGCGCCAGCAAGCCGGCGTTCGACATCGCGCGGCTGCTGGCGCGCGGCAACCCGCACATGACGCCCGCCGAATGCGCCGCGTACATGGTGCCGTTTCCAGATGCTGGCCACCGCGCCGCCACACGCGCCTTTCCGGCGCTGGTGCCCGAGCGCCCCGGCGACGGCGGCGCCGCCGTGTCGCGCGCCGCCCGCGAGTTCTGGCGCCAGCAGTGGCAGGGCTGCAGCTTGCTGGTGATCGGCGCGCAAGACCCGGTACTGGGCGAGCCGGTCATGCGCGCTCTGCGTGACGACATTCGCGGCTGCCCCGAACCCTGGGCGCTGCCGCGAGCCGGCCACTTCGTCCCCGAACACGGACGCGCAATCGCCGAGCGCGCGCTGGCGCATTTTTCTTGCTGAAATCTGGAATTCAACCTGGGAACGGCAGTTGAACGCGCTTGGAGGCAGGGCCTGTTCACGCTATTTTCATGGAGTCCGCAAGGCAGTAAAAGGGCGCCATGAAAAGATCACGTCGCAGAGACCGTGCGAGGCTTTTGTGGACTTCCCTTGGGTGAGTTCTGGCGGAGAGGGCGGGATTCGAACCCGCGGTGGGCTGTTAACCCACACACGCTTTCCAGGCGTGCGACTTAAACCGCTCATCCACCTCTCCGGGAGGGTGGGGACAGTCCATCCATTGCTGAACCATCCCACCTAAGAACCGGACTTGCGACTTTCACCGCATCCGGCTCAAGCGCAACATCCCAAGTAAGCTTTCGATAGTACACCATTTTTGGAAAACCTGATCGAAGTGTCAGCCAAAAATGGAAATGTCCCCTTCCGAGCAAAGCAGAGATGTCCCCTGAGCGGTGGAGCGTGGGGACTGTGCGCCAGGACAGGCGCGGTGGCGAGTTGGCTGCACGCTCGGGCTGCATGATGCCTTGGGCGAGCGCCTTAGAGCCTGTTTACGATCTCAGCAGGCCCGCTGAGATCGCAAACAGGCTCTTGCGCTGGTGGACTCTTCGATTGGCGCTTCAACCAAAAACGGCAGCGGCAGGCCTGATCGGCTCATGCATCGCGCCGTCATGCTGAGTTCGATGACAAGAACTATCGCCTTGCCGCGCCAGCGGGCTACTTATCGGCCTTTCAATCACTCGGGCCGCAATTTCACCAGACTCATGCCTCGCTGGAAAAGACGCCGCTTGACGGGCTGGTCTTGCGGTTCTATATTAGCCTCATGTACTTAGATATAAGGGATTAGTCATGCCGGCTGATCCACGTATTACTGCAAATCTCGAGCGGCAGCGCGCAAGCGTGCCCTGCCTGTGGCACACTGGTCATCAGTTCCGCAGGCTGGTACTGACGTGCATTCGCTGTCTGGTTGACCGCAGCGTGCGAAGCGATGTCCGTGCGTTGGGCGCTCATCGAGGAACCGCGCGGTGTAGGGTGGTAGTGATGATGCACCTTGAGCAAACACCCCCGTCGCTCCAAAGCAACACGCCATCTTGCTCGACGCCGTGCAAGCGCGGGCTGCGTGGGATCGCTTCGGGCGCCCCGTGGTCCGCAGCCAGCTACAGCAAGATCAACGGCATTCGTCAAAAAATAATTCATTCACAGCCGCTCATGCACGTTTCGCAATACCTTGCAAGCCAAATCGATCATAAATAAACATGAAAACCATGAAAAATGTCATGCTTTTTGCCATTTGCGCCATGGCCTGTGCAACGGGCGCCACGGCGCAAACTGCCAGCCGTATTGCCGGGTTGCACCCGGACCGGCGCCCCGATGACGCGCCGCGTGTCCCCGAGGCCGCTCGCACGCCCGCGCAGGTGGAACAGACGCTGTATGGCGTCGAGAAGCCCATCCCCGGCAACGTCGAGCTGATTGCGGCCACGGGAAACTGGTGGGTACCTCTGCGCCAGCCCGGCATGAACGCGCCGTATGACCTGCGCGGCTGGCACAGCGCGGCGCCCTCGGATACGCCGTCAACCGCCATGCCACTGGCGCGTTAGCAAATGGCCGCCTTACCCATGCAACCAAGCATCCCGCATTCAAGCCGTTTCATCGCGCGAGCGATGAAACGGCTTTCCGTCATCGTCGGCGCCTGCATCCGCAGGTATCCACGATACCGCCGACGGGCAGAAGGGGTTCGCAACCCCGTGTGCCGTCAAGTTCTCTCTCAACCCCTCAGGAGTTTTTCATGAAAGTTGTTCGCAATATTCTCGGTTTGTCGGTCATGGCTGCCGCGCTCGGCGTTGCCCTGCCGGCCATGGCACAGCAGCAAGGCATGTCTGGCCAAGAAGGCATGAGCGGCATGTCTGGTCAGCAAGGCATGAGCGGCATGTCCGGTCAGCAAGGCATGAGCGGCATGTCCGGTCAGCAAGGCATGTCGGGCATGTCCGGTCAGCAAGGCATGTCGGGCATGTCCGGTCAGCAAGGCATGTCGGGCATGTC
>WRJY01000319.1 GCA_009778355.1 Desulfovibrionaceae bacterium
ATGAAATCGGTGGCGGTGACCGCCATCGTCGAGCACCCGGCGCTGGACGCCACGCGCGATGGCATCAAGGAAGGGCTCAAGGAGGCCGGTTTCGAGGAAGGCAAGAACCTCAAGTGGCAGTACCAGAGCGCCCAGGGCAACCCCAGCACGGCGGCGCAGATCGCGCGCAAGTTCATCGGCGACAACCCGGACGTGATCGTCGGCATCGCCACGCCATCGGCGCAGGCGCTGGTGGCGGCGACGAAAACGGTGCCGGTGGTATTCGCCACCGTCACCGATCCGGTCGGCGCGCAGCTCATCGGCGCCTGGGGGCCGTCGGGCACCAACGTGGCCGGCGTGTCGGACCAACTGGCGCTGGACAAGCAGGTGGACCTGATCCGCCGCATCCTGCCCGGGGCCAGGCGCGTCGGCATGGTCTACAACCCCGGCGAGGTGAATTCGACGGTGGTCGTCAAGCAGCTCAAGGAAATCCTGCCCAAGTTCGGCATGACGCTGGTGGAAGCCGCCGCGCCGCGCTCGGTGGACGTGAGCTCGGCAGCGCGCAGCCTGGTCGGCAAGGTGGACCTGATTTACACCAACACCGACAACGCGGTAGTGTCGGCCTACGAGTCGCTGACCAAGGTGGGCAATGATTCCAAGATTCCGCTGATCGCCTCGGACACCGACAGCGTCAAGCGCGGCGCCATTGCCGCTCTGGGCGTGAACTACTTCGAGATGGGCAAGCAGACGGGCCGCATGGTGGCGCGCATCCTCAACGGCGAGAAGCCCGGCGTCATTGCGCCGGAGACCAGCGACAAGCTGGAGCTTTACGTCAACCCCGGCGCGGCCGAGAAGCAGGGCGTGAAACTGTCCGACGAGATCATCAACTCGGCCAAGGAAATCGTCAAGTAACCCACTCCTTCCCCCGCCGGGGGAGGGCCGGGATGGGGGCCGCTGCGCCCCTCGGCCAAGCCACCTCTATTCCATGTCTGTTTTTTCCTTGCTCGGGGCGCTGGAGATCGGCTTGATCTTCAGCCTGGTGGCCTTGGGCGTGCTGATCTCGTTCAGGCTGCTGCGCTTTCCCGACCTCACGGTGGACGGCAGTTTTCCGCTGGGCGGCGCGGTTTGCGCGACGCTGATCGCGCGCGGCTGGGACCCCTATTGCGCCACTGCCGTGGCCACCGCCGCCGGCGCGCTGGCGGGTCTGATGACAGGGCTGCTGAACGTCAAGCTCAAGATCATGGACTTGCTGGCAAGCATTCTGATGATGATCGCGCTGTACTCGATCAACCTGCGCATCATGGGCGGCCCCAACGTGCCGCTGATCTTCGAGCCCACGGTGTTCACCCGCTTGCAGCCCGAGGCGCTGGCCGACTACGTGTTCCGCCCGCTGCTGCTGGCCGTTTTCGTACTGGCGGCCAAGCTGCTGCTGGACGCCTTCTTCGCCACCCAGCGCGGCCTGGCGATTCGCGCCACCGGCTCCAACCCGCGCATGGCGCGCGCGCAGGGCGTCAACACCGGCGCGGCGGTGCTGCTGGGCATGGCGCTGTCCAACGCGCTGGTGGGACTGGCCGGCGCGCTGTTCGCGCAGAGCCAGGGCGGGTCGGACATTTCGATGGGCATCGGCACCATCGTCATCGGGCTGGCGGCGGTGATCGTCGGCGAAAGCATCCTGCCCTCGCGCCGGCTGGCGCTGGCCACGCTGGCGGTGGTGCTCGGCGCCATCGTCTACCGGCTGTTCATCGCGCTGGCGCTGAACGCCGACTTCATCGGCCTGAAGGCGCAGGACTTGAACCTGGTCACCGCCGTGCTGGTCACCATCGCGCTGGTGCTGCCCGAACTGCGCAAGCGCATCTTCGGCAAAAACGCCGCCGCAAAGGGCAACTGATGCTGCGCGCCGACGACCTGCACCTGACCTTTAACCCCGGCACGCCCATCGAAACGCGGGCGCTGCGCGGGCTGTCGCTGGAAATTCCCAACGGCCAGTTCGTCACCGTCATCGGCTCCAACGGCGCGGGCAAATCGACTTTTCTGAACGCCATCTCGGGCGACCAGAAAATCGACCGTGGCCGCATCGAAATCGACGGACGCGACGTGACCGGCGAGGCCGCCTGGCACCGCGCCGATCGCGTGGCGCGCGTGTTCCAGGACCCGATGGCCGGCACCTGCGAGGACCTGACCATCGAAGAGAACATGGCGCTGGCGCACCGGCGCGGCGGCAAGCGAGGCTTGGGCCGCGCCGTCAAGCCGGCGTTGCGCGAAGAATTTCGCGCCAGCCTGGCGACGCTGGGCCTGGGGCTGGAAAACCGCCTCGGCGACCGCATCGGCCTGCTCTCCGGCGGCCAGCGTCAGGCGGTGAGCCTGCTGATGGCCACGCTGCAACCCTCGCGCATTTTGCTGCTCGATGAACACACCGCCGCGCTCGACCCGCGCACCGCCGACTTCGTGCTCAAACTCACCGACCGCATCGTCGCTGAAAAGAAGGTGACGACGATGATGATTACCCACAGCATGAGACAGGCACTGGACGTAGGCGAACGCACGGTGATGCTGCACCAGGGTCAGGTGGTGCTGGACGTCAGCGGCGACAAGCGCCGCAGCCTGGACGTGCCGGATCTGCTGGAGATGTTCGAGAAAGTGCGCGGCGAAAAGCTGGCCGACGATGAACTGCTGCTGGGGTGACCCTGCCCGCGCAGTGCATGAACAAACCCAATCCAAAATCAGGCGGTGCCAAAACTGGAAACCATGCCGCCGTGGTCACAAGTACCAAGGTTCTGATCCATGCCCCGTCTGTTGGCCGAACGGCCCTGCAAGGCACGCCGCAGCCCAATCAAAATGCCCAGGCAAACCTTCCAGCAAGGACGGTGGCTGAACGCATCGGCCAGCGGGTTTGTCTTGAGCGTCAATTCGATAGCTTGCACTGACTTAAGATGTTATGCTCATGCGCAAAGGAGAACCCCGAATGAAAACGTTCTTGATCGCTCTGGCGCTGCTGGCTGGCGCAGCCGTTGTCCCGGCCAACGCCCAGCAACCCGCCGCCACAGATAACGGCAGTCAGCCCGCTGCGGCCAGCAAGGCCCAAGACCAGACGCCGAAATCCGACCAGCCGATCGATATCACGTACCTGGTTCCAAAGGATTCGGCGTTGAAAGACGCGGACGACGCGCAGCAAAGCCGCTACCGCGTCGATAAACGCGGCGTCGATTGCACGCGCTATCCGGCCCGCTGCAGGTGATGCCAGTTGACATCCGCCGGCAGGATGGTCAAACGCCAGCGGAGCCCATCGCCACAAGACGAATGAAGGTTACAGTGTCCAGCCACGGATCTGTTCTGGAACGCTTTTTTCTGGACGCTGGCAGGACTGCTGGCGGCGATCTCGGCGTGAGCCGGTGTGGTGCGGGCGTTTTTGTGCAGACAAATGTGCATGACCGTGGACTCCATCACGGTTGCAACTGTTCAAGCAACGCGCGCATCACTTTGCGCGCCAAGAATAGCGGATAGTATTTATTGTCTATCCAATCGTCCGGGATGCGACAACCGAGCAGACCCCGACGATCAAGGCGTCAAAAATGAAAGCGTGGCGGCTCGGGGAAGTTGAGCAGGCGCGGGGCGCCGGCGTCCCAGGGCTGGGTGATGACGTGGCCGTTATCGGTGTGGCGCACCAGGGTGGCGCGCATGACCGGCTCTTCGCCGACGATGGCCAGCAGGCGGCCACCGGGTTTGAGCAAGCTCATCAGGTGCTCGGGCAATTGCGCCACGGAGCCGGACAGCACGATGGCGTCGAAGGGGCCGTCGTCGCCCAGAAAGGCCGACGCGCCGTCGGCCATGCGCACTTCGACGTTCAGCAGGCCGGCGCGTTGCAGGTTGGCGCGCGCGGCGCGCGCCAGGTCGTCGTCGATTTCCAGCGTGAGCACGCGCTGGGCGCGGTGGCCGAGCAGGGCGGCCATGAAGCCGGAGCCGGCGCCGATTTCGAGCACCCGCTCGTGCTTGGCGATGTCGAGGTCTTGCAACATGCGGGCTTCGACGCGCGGCGGCAGCATGACCTTGCCGGCGGCAGCCGAGGCGGCGGCAGCCGAGGCGGCGGCGCCGCTGCCGCCCAGCGGCAGTTCGATGTCGGCAAAGGCCAGGCCGCGGTATGCGGGCGGCACGAAGTCTTCGCGGCGCACCACGGCCAGCAGTTCCAGCACGCGCGCGTCGAGCACGTCCCAGGGGCGGATTTGCTGCTCGATCATGTTGAAGCGGGCTTGTTCGACGTTCATGGGCGTTCGGCTCCAGGCGGTGGTTCGGTTCGGCTCAACCCTCGATTCTATCGACCGGCCTGTCCGCCGGCCCGTCGGGCGGCGTTGGCGCAACCGGCTGGCGCAGCAGGCAGCGCTTGAGCCAGTTCGCCAGGTCGTCGAGGTAGCAGTAGGCCACCGGCACCACCACCAGCGTCAGCAGCGACGAGGTGATGACGCCGCCGATCACCGCCTGGCCCATGGGCGCGCGCTGCTCGGCGCCTTCGCTGGCGGCAAAGGCCAGCGGGATCATGCCGAACACCATGGCCAGCGTGGTCATCAGAATGGGGCGCAGCCGCACGCGGGCGGCGGCCAGCAGCGCCTGTTCGCGCGGCAGCGGCGCGCTGTGGCCGGTTTCACCCGCGCGGCCCTCGCGGGCGCGGATGGTGAAGTCCACCAGCAGAATGGCGTTCTTGGTGACCAGGCCCATCAGCATGACGATGCCGATGATGGAGAACATGGAGATGCTGGCGCCGAACAGCAGCAGCGCCAGCACCACGCCGATCAGCGTCAGCGGCAGCGAAGTCATCAGCGCCAGCGGCTGCACGAAGCTGCGGAACTGGCTGGCCAGGATCATGTAGATGAAGACGATGGCCATGGCCAGCGCCTGCAGCGCGTAGGCAAACGATTCGTTCATGTTCTTGGTGGCGCCGCCGAAGCTGTAGCCGTAACCGGGCGGGAAGGCGATGCGATCGAGCGTGGCGCGAATGTCGTCCGACACCTCGCCCGCGGTGCGGCCTTGCGTGTTGGCGGTGATTTGTATTTCGCGCTGCATGGCGCGGCGGTTGATTTGGTCGGTGTCGGTGGATTCGGTCAGGGTGGCCACCTGGTTCAGCCGCACGATGCGCGGCGTGCCGTCGGCGTTCAAGGCGGTGGTCAGCGGCAGGCTCTGCAGGTCTTGCAGCGTGGTGCGCGCCTCGGGGGCCAGCCGCACGATGACGTCGTAGGTCTGGTCGTCGGGGGCGCGCCAGTTGCCCGCCGTGGCGCCGGCCACCAGCGTGCGCAGCGGCGCGGCGATTTGCGCCGCCGACAGACCCAGCTCGGACGCGGCGTCGTGCTTGACGGCGATGTCGATGGTCGGCTTGTCGGGCTTGCTGCTGGAGTCCAGGTCCACCAGGCCGTCGATGGCGCGCAACTGCTCCATCAGCGGGCGCGCCAGCCGTTGCAGTTCGGCCTGGTCGGCGCCTTGCAGCGAGAAATCGATCTGTTTTTGCCCGCTGACCGCTTCCAGCAGGCCGGCCTGGGTGACGGTGATGCCGGGCACCGCGCGCAGGCGCTGGCGCGATTCGAGCGCCAGCGCCTTGGCGTCGCGCTGGCGCTGGCCGCGGGGCACCAGCCGCACGTACACGCTGGCGTTGGTTTTGCCGCGCGCGTTGCCGGTGTTGATGGTGGTCAGCGTGTACGCCACTTCGGGATAGCCGCGGACGATGTCGCTGACTTGCCGGGCCTTGGCCTCGGTGGCTTCCAGCGACGAGCCTTGCGGCGTGTAGAAGGCGATGTTGGTCTCGGAGAAGTCGGCCCCGGGCACGAATTCGGTGCCCAGCAGCCGCACCAGCGCCACGCTGAGCGCGAAGATCGCGCCGGCAATCATCAGCGTGGCCGGCTTGTGCGCCAGCGCCCAGCGCAGGATGCGCTGGTACAGCTCGGCCAGCCGGTCGGTGGCGTGGTCGAACCAGGCCGTGACGCGGCCCAGCGTGCGATCGTACAGCCCGGCGGGCAGCGCCGCCGCGCGAGCGCGCGCGTGCATGGCGGGGTCGTGCCAGACGGAGGACAGCATCGGGTCGAGCGTGAAGCTGACGAACATGGATATCAGCACCGCCGCCACGATGGTCAGCCCGAACTCGTGAAAGAACTTGCCGATGATGCCCTGCATGAAGCCGATGGGCAGGAACACCGCCACGATCGACAGCGTGGTGGCCAGCACCGCCAGGCCGATTTCCTGCGTGCCGTCCATGGCCGCCGCGAAGCTGGACTTGCCCATTTGCGCGTGGCGCACGATGTTCTCGCGCACCACGATGGCGTCGTCGATCAGCAGGCCCACGCACAGGCTCAGCGCCATCAGCGTGACCATGTTCACGGTGAAGCCGAGCAACTGCATGAAAAAGAAGGTGCCGATGATCGAGACCGGCAGCGTCAGCCCGGTAATGACCGTGCTGCGCCACGAGTTGAGAAACAAAAATACGATCAGCACCGTGAGCGCCGCGCCCTCGATCAGCGTCTGGCGCACGTTGCTCACCGCCACGCGGATGGGGCGCGAGGCGTCGGCCACCGGCTCCAGCCGCACGCCGGGCGGCAGTTCGGCGCGCAGCGCCCGCACGGCCTCGTTCAGGCCGTCCACCACTTCAATGGTGTTTTCGTCCTGCGCCTTCTGCACCGTCAGCAGCAGCGTGCGCTGGCTGTTGTAGAGGGCCAGGGTTTCCAGTTCCTGGGCGCCGTCGTGCACGGCGGCCACCTGCTCCAGGTAAACCGGCGCGCCGCCGCGCCGCGCCACGATGATGCGGCCAAAGTCCTCGGGCCGCTCGATGCGGCCCTGAAGCTGCACCGTCAATTCCCGCGCGCGCGTGCGCACGGGGCCGAGCGGCTGGTCCTGGTTGTCGCCGCGCACCGCGGCCATGACCTGATCGGGCGTGACGCCCAGCGCCTCCATGGCCTGCGGCTGCAAGTAGATGTGCAACTCGCGCATGGCGCCGCCCACCAGGTTGACGCTGCCCACGCCGCGCACGTTTTCCAGGCGCTTTTTGAGCACCTGGTCGGACCAGTTGGTCAACTCCACAAGAGAGGGCGCGGGCTGCCCCGGCTGGGCATCGGGCAGCACCGCCAGCGACCAGACGGGCTGGCTGTCGGGGTCGAAGCGCAGCACGCGCGGCTCCTTGACCTCGTCGCGCAGCAGCGGGCGCACCTGGCCGATTTTTTCGCGCACGTCGTCGGCGGCCTTGCGGCCTTCGATGTGCAACTGAAACTCGATGATGACCACCGACATGCTCTCGTAGCTGCGCGAGTACAGCGCGTTGATGCCGGCGATCGAGTTGACGGCTTCCTCGATCTTCTTGGTGACTTCGCTCTCCACGATGGCGGGCGCGGCGCCGGGGTATTCGGTGCTGATGACGACCACCGGCAGATCGACGTTCGGAAACTGATCGACTTGCAGCCGTTGCAGCGAAAACAGCCCCAGCACCACGAAGGCCAGCATCACCATGACGGCGAACACCGGGTTGTTCAGGCTGACCTTGGTGAACCACATGGCTCAGGGGGCGTCAGCGGCGGGGGCCGTCCCGGCAAGGCGCACCAGGGTGCCTTCGCGCAGCGCGCCGGTGCTCCCGCGCAGCACCCGCGCGCCGTCGGCGACGCCCTGCACCGCCACCCACGGCTCGCCATCGGCCAAGCCGCGCGCGCCCATTTGCACCGCGCGGTGGACGATGCGCCCGTCCTCGGCCACTTGCACATAGGGCAGGGGCTTGTCGGTGCGCACGGCTGACAGCGGCACCGCCAGCGCGACCTCTTGCCCGGTGGCCAACTGGCCGCGCGCGAACAGGCCCTGGCGCAAGCCGGGCTGCGCGGCCACGCTCAAATAGACCAGCACGCTGCGGCTGCCCGCCTGCGCGCTGGGGTTGATGCGCGCCACCGTGGCCGCTACCGGCTGCGCCACGCCTTCGATGGTGAGCAGGGCCTGCTGGCCGGCGCGCACCGCGACCGAATCGGCGGGACTCAGCGCGGCCTCCAGCTCCAGCCGGCTCAAGTCCACGATCTCGACGATGCGCGCGTCCTGCGCCACGCGCTCGCCCGTCTGCGCCAGCCGCTGCGACACCTGGCCGCCGATGGGCGCGCGCAGCACCGTGTCGGCCAGCGATTTGCGCACCACCTCGGCGCCGGCCAGGGCGGCGCGGTAATTGGCCTCGGCGGTGTTCAGGCTGGCCAGCGAATTGTCCAGCGCGGTCTTGGAGATGAAGCCCTGATCGACCAGCGCGGCGTTGTTGTCGTACTGGCGCCGGGCGATGTCCACCTGCGCCTTGGCGGCGTCGGCCTGCAACTGGGCCTGGCGCAGGCGGTCGGCGTATTCGGTGGGCTCGATGCGGGCGATGACCTGACCGGCTTGCACGGTGTCACCCTCGCGCAGCGCAAGGCCCTGCAATTCGCCCGGCACGCGCGCCTTGACCAGCGCCGAATCGACGGCCTTGAGGGCGCCGGTAATGGGCAGCCCGGCGCCAAGTTCGCGCACCTGGGCGGTTGCCAGGTCGGCGGCGGTCAAATCGATCACCGGCGCCCTGGCCGCTGCCGCCTGCGCCTGCCTGGCCGCTTCGCGCGCGCTGTAAGCGCGCCAGCCCAGCAGCGCGATCACGGCCAGCGCCAGCAGCGCCAGCGCGATCTTCAGCGCCCGGCGCGAAGGGGCTGGGTCGGCGGCATCGAAGGGGGCGTTCATGCCGCTGGCGCCCGGCAGCGTGGCCGCGCGCGGTCAGAAAAAATTGCCAAGGTACGCAAAACCGAGAAACTGGAAAAAAACAACCTGCCGGCAGGCGCGCCGGAAACCCGTGCAGCGCGATGCCGAGCCAAAGGCAGCTCAGACCAAGGGCCGAGGATCCGGCATCCGCGCAGGCCCGTACTGTACGGGTTTCCGCGAGCGGGCCTCGAGCGTCCATCGGCACAGGCGGCACCCGGACGGCTCGCGGATTTGCCGGGCTGCTGCGCGGATGGCGCATGGGCCCTGGGGCGACCGGGGTTCAGGCGGCGTTTTTTGCCAGGCCGATGCCGTTGCGCAGGATGTCGCGCGCGATGATCATCTTCTGCACTTCGGTTGCGCCTTCGTAGATGCGCAGCGCGCGGATTTCGCGGTAGAGGCGTTCCGTCACGCCGCCCACCTGCACGCCACGCCCGCCGAAGAGCTGCACGGCGGTGTCGATCACGATCTGGGCGTTCTCGGTCGCGGTCATCTTGGCCATGGCAGCTTCGCGCGTGGCGCTCGACTGCTGCACGTCGCGGCGCCATGCGGCGCGGTAGGTCAGCAGCGCGGCGGCGTCGATCAGCGCGGCCATTTCGCCCAGGCGCGTCTGTGTGAGCTGCATGTCGCCGAGGGCCATGCCGAACAAACGGCGTGAGCGCGCATGGGCCGTTACCTCGTCGAAGGCGCGGCGGGCGAAGCCCAGTGCGGCGCCGGCCACCGAAGCGCGGTAAATGTCCAGCGTGCGCATCGCCAGCTTGAAGCCTTCGCCCGGCGCGCCCAGCAACCGGCTGGACGGGATGCGCATACCGTCGAAGCGCAGCGTGGCCAGCGGATGGGGCGCCATCACGTCGATACGCTCGGCGATGGAAAAACCAGGGTCGTCTGGATGGACCACGAAGGCGCTGATGCCGTGCGTGCCCGGCGCGTCGCTACTGCGCGCGAAGACCACATAAAGATCAGCGATGCCGCCATTGGAAATCCACGTTTTTTCGCCATCGATCACATAGTGCGCGCCTTCTTGCCGCGCCGTGGTGGACATGCCGGCCACGTCGGAGCCGGCGCCCTTCTCGGACAGCGCAAAAGCCGGAATCAGTTCGCCGCGCATGACTTTGGGCAGCACCGCGCTCTTGAGCGCCTCCGGGCCCGCGAGCGCGATGGGGCCGCTGCCCAGCCCTTGCATGGCCAGCGAGAAGTCGGCCAGGCCGTTGTGATAGGCCAGCGATTCGCGCGCCAGCACCAGCCGGCGCGACTCGATGACCGGGGTAAAGCCCCCGAATTGGCCCGGCACACAGGCACGCAGGAGGCCGCTGCGCCCCAGCGCCAGCACCAGCCGGCGGCAGGAGTCGTCCACGTTGGAATGATCCACGCCGTCGAGCGCGCCTGAGCCGGCGAACGCATCGACGCTTTGCAGGAATTCACGATGGCTGGCGTCGAAGAACGGCCAGTCGAGATAGTCGCGCTGGTGCAATGGCGTGAAGGTATGTTGGCGCATCGGATGAACTCGAAAAGTGACGCTTTGAAGCTTATAGCCTACCGAGTGGTATGTCAACGCAGATTCTGTCGCCGAATTTTCAATAGAGCAGTCAGCACGCCATGTAAATGGTGATAAGCTACCGAGAAGTATGTTGCTTGATATGTGTCATCTCTTCAGGTGGTCATGACTGTCATCTGGTCGCCCCCACTCACGGCGAGCGAGGCCCGGTGGCAAGGGCGCGCGCGCGCGCTGTCCGGGCAGTCCGGCGCCGAAGACTCCGCCGCCGGACTTGGCGGCAGCGGTCTGCTGCGCATGTTCATGCCCAGGCGGCAGTCGGGCCTGGCGGCATCGCTGCCGGCAATTCTTGGCGCGGTGGAGGCGATGGCCCCGGGTTTGCCCTGCATGTCGACGCTGCTGGCGAGCGCGCTGGGCGCCGCGATGGCGCTGCTGCGGCTGGGCAATGCGCGCCAGCGCAAGAGCTGGCTGGGTGAAGCGATCGAGCAGGGCTGCCTGCCATTGCTGTTGAAGGGCGGCGGCCAGCCGTTCTTCAGCGCCATTCCCGATGCCGGCGGCTGGGTGGTGCAAGGCCAGGGATTCACCGCCGCCGCGCCGCGGCCCGCGGACGCGATGGTTGTTTTCGCCGTGAGCGCGCACAGGCGGGGCGGACAGGCGTTGTCGGCGTTCCTGCTGCCGGGAGACACCGCCGGGATTTCCTTCGACGGCGCTGGCAGCGGCGGACCGCGGCAGCCGCTCACCCTCGACGTTCGGCTTTCGCATGATCTGCTGCTGGGCGCTGACGGATCGGCGCAGGCCGCTTTCGATGAAATCGAGGCGCTGTGCCGCATCGCCGCGGCGGCTCAGGCCACGGGCACGGCGCTCGCGGCATACGAGCAAGCCTGCCGGACGGTGCAGGGCGAGGCCGCGCCGGCCACGCCGGAGCCAACTGCGCTCGAACTGGCTTCGTGCGCGAGCGCGCTTTGCGCGGCGCGAATGATGCTCCATGAATCGGCGCGCGCCGCCGAGGCCGGAGAGAACGCGGGCCTGCTCGGCGCGATGGCGATGCTTTCGGCCACCGAGTGCTGCGACCGCATGATCGCGGCAAGCCTGCGAATCGCGGGCGCCAGGCCATTGAACGATTTCGCGCGGCTGCACCGGCTGCTGCATTCGCGTCAGATTCACCTCGCCACCGCCGGAACGGCGGACGCGCAGGCCGCGTTGCTGGCTGGCGCGATCGCGCCTTCGGCGAAAAGCAAACCAGGAGCTTCACGCACCATGTCACGCAATACAACCAACGCCCGCGGCGGCGGCGAGCCGCCTGACAGAGTGGTCGAAATCCTCGACGCCGCGGCCGATGCCTTTACCCAGCAAAGCTACGATGCAACGACGCTCGACTACATCGGCGACGTGATCGGCGTCACCAAAGGCAGCATCTACTACCACTACCGCAGCAAGGCGGATCTGTTCGTCGCGGTGTACAGGCGCGCGATGGAGATGAACATCGACACCGTGACGCCAATTGCCGGGCAGACGGGCGTGCGCGCCATCGACCGCCTTTACCGCATGGTCCACGCGCACGCATTGCAGGTGATGAAGCACCTTTCCTACCAGCGCGTGGCGGTGCAGGGCCTCGAAGCGCACCTGATGGGCCGCGTAACCGAGGAGCAGCGCACCCGCCTCAATGAAGTGATCGCGCTGCGCGACCGTTATGAGCAACTGTTCCTGCGTGCATTGCAGCAGGCCATCGATGCGGGCGAGTTGCCGCAACAGAGCGCGCGCATGGCGGTCAAGCCGCTGTTTGGCGCGATCAACCACACAACCCTGTGGTACCAGCCGCGCCCTGGCGAGACGGCCGCCGACCGCGACCGCATCGCCAACTATCTGGCCGCTTTTGTGATTTCCGGCCTCCAGCTCACCTACCAGCCGCTGCCCGTGCAGGCGGCTGAAGACGCCATCCACTGACCGACGCGAGACAACGCATGAAGACATCCACGCCCCCCTCTTCTTCCCCTGACGCCGCGCGCTGGTCCGCCGTCGCGGAGTGGTATCACGCCTTTTTTACCGGCCTGGTGATGACCCTCGTCACGCGGCGCGGCGCGCGCCAGGCATCCGAACTGGTGTTCAACATCTTTCGCCGCCAGCACCACGAGCGTTTCCTGCCTGGTCTCGAAAAGCTCGGCTTGCTGGGGCTGCCGCCGGCGGTGACTGCGGCGCGCTACCACTATCTGTCGAACGCGATCGGCGGCGTGCATGTGGAGTACATGGAGGAAACGCCGGAAAAAGCCTGGGTGCGCTACGCGCCGCCGCGCTGGGCCTGGCACGGTACCGCGATCTGCGCGATTCCCGGCGAAGTCTCGCGCGCGGTACTGCGCGGCTGGCACGGGCATAACGGCGTTTCGCTCGGCACCAAGCGGCTGGGCTTTGTGTGCACCAAGCAGACGATGGACGGGCAACCGGGCCTGGAAGGCTACTACCGCGAGTACGACCGCGACATCGAACCCGAGGAACGCTTGCGTTTCGCGCGCGGCGAAGAGGCGCCCGACTTCGATGCCGCCCGCGCCCCCGTTCTCCCCACTGCCGACTGGCCCCAGGAGCGGTTGCAAAAGGCGCGCCGCAACTACGCGATGGAGTACGCGCGCACCGCGATCCCGGAGCTGATCGCGCTGTTCGGCCCTTTCGACGCGGCCTACCTCGGCGGCATGACGGCCCGCCTGATCGGTATGCAGTTCTACGCCGAAACAGCCCGTGCGATGGGCTTGCCCTGCCGTGGCGATGCCGATGATTTTGCCCGCTTCATGGTCGCGCTGGCACAGGCGCAGGGCGACCGCGCGCAATGGCAGGCCAGCCCGCAAGGCCCCGTCGTGCGGCAGACGAGCTGGAAACTCATGAGCGGGTTGCCCGCGCTCAGCGCCGCGGCTTTCGACATCTGGAACGACCTGCTCGACGGCGCGCTCTCGGCGCATAACCGCCGCCTGCGGCTCACGGTCGAGTCCCGGCTGGATCAGGGCGGCGGCGCTTTCGAATGGCGTATCGCGCCGCGTCCCGCGCAAACCACGTTCTGACCGGAGCCGGCCATGACAGATTCTTGCCTGAGCGGCTTGCGCGTCATCGACGCTTCGCGTGTGCTCGCCGGACCATACTGCGCGCAAATACTCGGCGACCAGGGCGCGCAGGTCATCAAGATCGAGTCGCCCGAAGGCGACGAGACGCGCAGCTTCGGCCCCGCGGTCACGGAGGGCGGCGCGGCGTATTTCCAGGCGCTGAACCGCAACAAGCGCGGCATCGTGCTCGACATGGGCCGGCCCGAGGCGCGTGAGGTTTTCTGGGAACTGCTCGCCGGCGCGGATGTGCTGATCGAGAACTTCAAAGCCAGCACCCTGCGCTCATGGGGCATCGAGGAGCCGGCGCAAATCACCGCGCGCTTTCCGCGTTTGATCCACTGCCGCATCACCGGCTTCGGCGACGACGGGCCGCTGGGCGGTATGCCGGGTTACGACGCCGCGGTGCAGGCCATTTCGGGTCTGATGAGCATCAACGGCGAACCCGCCGGCGGGCCGCTGCGCATGGGCGTGCCGATCGTCGATCTCACCACGGGCATGCAGGCGGCCATCGCGGTGTTGTCGGCGCTGCACGAGCGCGCCCGCTCGGGCCGGGGGCAGATGTGCGACCTGGCGCTCTACGACTGCGCCATCGGCGTCGCGCACCCGTATCTGCCGAACTACTTGTGGTCGGGCAAGGAGCCGGAGCGCACCGGCAACGGCCACGCCAACATCGCGCCCTATGACGCTTTCGACACCGCGACTTGCGCGATTTACATCGCGGTGGGCAACGACCGGCAGTTCGCGGCGCTGTGCGCGCAACTCGGCAAGCCGGCGCTTGCCAGCGATCCGCGTTTTTGCGGCAATATCGATCGCGTTGCGCACCGGGCCGAGCTGACAGCCGAGCTCGATGCGCTGTTGCGCGGGTGTGATGGCCGTGAACTGGCCGGCCGGTTGCAGCGCGCCGGCGTGCCGGCCGCGCCGGTTCTCGGCATCGCCGAAGTCGCGCGCGATGCGCATGCACGGCACCGCGGCATGGTGATCGACCGCGATGGCTATCACGGCAGCGGCTTCCCGATCAAGTTCAGCCGCACGCCTTCGCGGTTGCGCATGTTGCCGCCAAAGCGCGGCGAGCACACCCGCGAAGTCCTTCAGCAAGCAGGACTCGACCCGTCGCGGATCGAATCTCTCGACAAAAGCGGCGCCTTCGGGCGCGCCGGATAGCTATTTTGCTGGGGCATGTCTTTATCCAACCATCAGGAGACAAACATGAAATTCCCGCTTTTTTCCCTTGCCGCGGCCCTGGCGCTCGGCGGCGCTTTCGACATCGCGCCCGCGCACGCTGAAGACGTCTATCCCGGCGCTCCGATCCGCATCATTTCGCCACACCAGGCAGGCTCGACCACCGAGACCTTTGCCCGCATGCTCACTGCCGAGATGGGCGAACTGCTGGGCCAGCCGATCGTGATCGAGTCGCACCCCGGCGCCGCCGGCGCCATCGGCGCGCGCGACGTGGCGCTGAGCAAGCCCGATGGTTACACCGGCCTCATGAATGCCTCGATTCAGGTCATGTATCCAGGGATGTTTCAGAACCTGGGCTTTGACCCGGTCAAGGATTTCACACCGGTGGGCGTCTTTGGCTTTGCGCCAATGGTCGTGGTGGTGAGCGAACAGTCGCCGTTCAAATCATTCAAGGACATGATCGACGCCGCGCGCGCCAACCCGGGCAAGCTGTCGTTTGCCTCGGGCGGTCTCGGTTCGCTACCGCATCTTGTGGGCGAAGTGGTCAACGAGCGCAGCAACGTGAAGATAACGCACATTGCCTACAACGGCACCGGCCGCGCGCTCAGTGATGTCATGGGCGGCCATGTGGACATCCTCTACGCATCGGTCGCCAGTGTTGTGCCGTTGATCAAATCCGGCAAGCTGCGCGCGCTGGCGGTCACATCCGCCAAGCGCGTCGATTTGCTGCCGGAGGCGCCCACCATCGCCGAGTCGGGCCTGCCGGATTTCGACGTGAGTTCCTGGTATGCCCTCTGGATGCCAAAGAACACGCCGCAAGCCATCGTCGATAAAGTCAACAAGGCCATGCGCGATGCCTCGGCCAAGCCCGCGGTACAGGAACGCCTGAAGCAGAACGGCATCATTGCCAGCACGCTCACGGCGGCGCAGTTCGCGGAGTTCTGCAACGCCGAAAACGCCCGCTGGCTCTCGGTGATGAAGCGCGCCAACATCCAGGCCAACTGAGATCGTAAACAGGCTCTGAGAGTCGGCTCGCGGCATCGACGCAGGGTTCAATTGCCAAACGCCGCAATCCCCGTGATGGCCCGGCCCAGGATCAGGGCGTGGACGTCGTGGGTGCCTTCGTAGGTGTTGACCACTTCCAGATTGACCAGATGGCGGGCGATGCCGTA
>WRJY01000320.1 GCA_009778355.1 Desulfovibrionaceae bacterium
ATAGCGGGGCTATGGCTGCGGTTTGCGCCTTGCATCCCATCCCGAAAAGGTGTCTGCGCGGGCCCGCTGAGATCGTAAACAGGCTCTTACGATAGCCCCCATGACCGACACCGCGCTGGAACGCATCACCGAGAAGATCGTCAAGTCCGCCGAGCGGGGCCGGGCGCTGCGCGTTCGCGGCAGCGGCAGCAAGGACTTTTACGGCCAGCAGTTGCATGGCGAGTTGCTCGACGCGCGCTCGCTGGCCGGGGTAGTGGGCTACGAGCCGAGCGAGCTGGTGGTCACGGCGCGCGCCGGCACGCGCCTGCGCGAACTGGAGGCGCTGCTGGCCGAGCGCGGCCAGTGCCTACCGTTCGAGCCGCCGCGCTTTGGCGGCGGCGGCACCGTGGGCGGCATGGTGGCGGCTGGGTTGTCGGGGCCGGCGCGCGCCAGCGTTGGCGCGCTGCGCGACTATGTGCTGGGCGTGCGGATCATCAATGGCCGGGGCGAGTTGCTGACCTTCGGCGGCCAGGTGATGAAGAACGTGGCGGGCTACGACGTCAGCCGCCTGATGGCCGGTTCCATGGGCACGCTGGGCATGATCGTGGAGGTCAGCCTGAAGGTGCTGCCCGTGCCGCCGGCGCAGGCCACGCTGCTGTTCGATCTGTCAGAGACCAGCGCGCGCCAGCAGCTCAACCGCTGGGGCGGCCAGCCGCTGCCGCTCAACGCCAGTTGCTGGTCTGACGGCCAACTCACCGTGCGGCTGCGCGGCGCGCAGGCGGCGGTGGCCAGCGCGTGCCAGTCGATGGGCGGCCAGCGGCTGGACGGCGAGCGCGCCGAGCGCCAGTGGCAGGCGCTGCGCGACCAGACGCTGCCGTTCTTTCGCCTCGAACCGGGCGAAGCGCTGTGGCGCGTCAGCGTGCCCGACACGGCCACGCCGCTCAACCTGGGGCCGACGTTGATCGAATGGCACGGTGCGCAACGCTGGCTACGCCTGCCGCCGGCGTGGGCCGCGCGGGTGCGCGAAGCGGCGGCGCGCGCCGGCGGCCATGCCACGCTGTTTCGCGGCGGCGACGGCAGCGTGCCGGTGTTTACCACGCTGGCCGAACCGCTGGCGCGCATCCACCGCCAGATCAAAGCCGAGTTCGACCCCGCAGGCATCCTGGGGCAGGGGCGCATGGGGTTTTGAACCCGCTGAAATCACCAAACCAGCAGTGGCGGGTAACCCACTTCAATGCCGTGCGTGACCTTGGCTCACGCAGTCACCTTGCGTTCTGCTTTGTGGCATACTTCAAGTGTCAAATGGCAGAAAGGAGTCGCGCATGACAACCGGACAAGCCCATCTCCACAACTCTGGCGGGCCGGCAGCAGCGGCAAGCGTTTGGGTGGCGGAGGAACGCCGGCCTCATTTCTCGAAAGACCCGGCGGAGCGTTATCACGCGCTCATCGACGCCAATGGCTTGCATCTGGCCACCACGCTGGAACTGCTGGGGGGCGCCGAGGTCTTTTCCCATGCGCCGCGCAACTTGCTGGACGTGCATCAGTGGGTAGCGCACGGCATCCCCAGCGCGTCGATTGCCCACTTGGCGCAGGCCATCGAGCCGCTGCCCGCGCGGGCGCTCAGCGAGGCGCTGGGCGTCAGCGTGCGGACGTTGCACCGAAAGAAGGGCGGGCAGGGCGACACCTTGAGCGTGGCGCAAGGCGGGCGCACCTTCAAGTTCGCGGAAGTGGTTGCCAAGGCCACTTTGGCGCTCGGCAGCCGGGAAGCCGCCGTTCGCTGGCTGACCTCGCCGGCCCTTGGCCTGGATCAGCAAAAGCCCATCGATCTGCTGGCCACGCCCGTCGGCACGCAATTGGTCGAGGAACTGCTCGACCGCATCGAATATGGGGTTTACGCTTGATGCGAGGCCATCCCATGGCGCCCGTTCCCCGGCTTGGGGCGGGCGGCCCGTTTCTGGCCTGGCGCCTAGAGCGGCAGCGTTACGCCGATGCGTGGGACAGCGGCATCGGCGCCGAGAAGCTGGGCGGGCGCTGGAACGCCAAGGGCCAGCGCGCCGTGTACTGCTCGATCGATCCCAGCACCGCGATTCTCGAAGTCGCGGTGCACGCCGGTTTTCAGGTGCTGGACACGCAGCCTCATGCGCTCACCTGCCTTGAAGTCACCGAAGCGCCGGTTCACGCCGTGCAGCCCGAGGATGTCCCCAACCCCGTCTGGCTGACGCCCGGAACGCCCAGCGCCGGCCAGCAGGCGTTTGGCAGCCAACTGCTCGCCCGGCACGGCCTGGTGCTTTTTCCCAGCGCCGTGTCCAGCTTCAGTTGGAATCTGGTATTGGAGCCAGGCATTGCCAAGGGCCGCTACCGCCTGCATTCGCAGGCGCGATTTGGTCTGGACACGCGCCTGCATCCTCCGCGATAGTGGCCATGCCTGCCCCGCCATGCAAACCACACTGTCCCCCGAATTTCAGAACACGCTCGCGGGCCGCGAGGCCGAGGCGATCTTGCGCAAGTGCGTGCACTGCGGCTTTTGCGTCGCCACCTGCCCCACTTACCAACTGCTGGGCGACGAACTGGATGGCCCGCGCGGGCGCATCTATCTCATCAAGCAGGTGCTGGAAGGCGCCGCGCCCACGCGCGAAACCCAACTGCGCCTGGACCGCTGCCTGACCTGCCTCAATTGCGAAACCACCTGCCCCAGCGGCGTGCAGTACGGGCGCCTGATCGACATTGGCCGCCAATTGGTCGATCAGCGCGTGTCGCGCCCGCTGCCTGAGCGGCGTCTGCGCGCTTGGCTGCGGCATGGCCTGGGGTCGCCGCTGTTCGGCTCTGCCATGCGCATTGGCCAGGCGGTGCGCGGCTTGCTGCCCGCCGCGCTGCGCGCCCACGTGCCCCAGCGCCAGAGCGCCGGCGCGTGGCCCAAGGGCCGGCACGAATGCAAAGTACTGCTGCCCGCCGGCTGCGTGCAACCTTCCATGGCCCCCAACATCGACGCCGCCACCGCGCGCGTGCTCGACGCCGCCGGCATTCAGTGCGTGCGGCCACGCGGCGGGGGCTGCTGCGGCGCGGTCAAGTTCCACCTGGCCGATGCCGAAGGCGGCCTGACGCGGATGCGCGCCAACATCGATGCCTGGTGGCCGCTCATCGAACGCGGCGAGGTTCAGGCCATCGTCATCAACGCCAGCGGCTGCGGCGCCATGGTCAAGCAATACGGTCATCTGCTGCGGCACGACCCGCGCTACGCCGGCAAGGCCGCGCGCGTGTCCGAACTGGCGCACGACGTGAGCGAACTGCTGCCCAGCATCGTCCCCGTCCTGCGCGGCCGCCTGCGCCAGCCCGGCGGCGTTCTGGCCTGGCACGCGCCCTGCTCGTTGCAGAACGCGCTCAGATTGGGCGGCACGGTGGAGGAACACCTGGCCGCCCTCGGCCTGCCGCTGCGCCCGGCGGCGCACGAGGCGCACCTGTGCTGCGGTTCGGCGGGCGCGTACTCGGTGCTGCAACCGGCGCTGTCGCGCCAGTTGCGCGAGCGCAAGCTCGGTTATCTGCAAGGCGAGCGCGCTGCCGACCGTCCCGCCGCCATTTTGTCGGCCAACATCGGCTGCATCACCCACTTGCAGGCCGGCGCCGACGTGCCGGTGCGGCACTGGATCGAGGTGGTGGACGAATTGCTGCCGGCGTGATGCGGGGTTGCAAAAATCCCGGCCCGGCCCGCGCGGGCTGAAGCCGCATGGCCACCAAGGTAAACCGCACAGGCTGCGCGGGGGCGTGTCCTAAGCTTGAACCGGATCATCGACCGGGCCTTGCGTTCGGGCGTACAAACCACCGCCATGACAGAGTCCGCAGATTCCGCTGCCGCCAAGTCTTCGCGCCCGCCGTTGATGATCCGGCCAGCGCCGCCTGGGCGTGCACCCAAGCCGCTGCCCGTGTCAGGCCCGTGGCGCTTGCCGACGCTGCTGGCGTCGCCGTTCCGGTTGGGTTTTTCCCTCGCCATGCTGGTACTGGCGGCAGCCAGCGGCTGGTGGCTGGCGGTACAGGCGGGGAGGGCGCTGGGGTGGCCCGAGAACGGCTACGCGGTGTTGCCCGTGGTGACGCACGCCACGGTGATGGCGCTGGGCTTTCTGCCGCTGTTCTTCGCGGGTTTCTTGTTTACCGCCGGTCCGCGGTGGCTGCATGTGCAGCCTTACGAAGCGCGGCGCTTGCTGGCCCCGCTGGGCTTGCAGGCCGCGGGCTGGCTGCTGTGGCTGGCCGGCGCGCGCCTGGGCCTGGGCGTGGCGCTGGCCGCGCTGGCGCTGGCGTGCGCGGGCTTGATCTGGATGTACGCCATGTTCTGGCGCTTGATCGCCGCCAGTCCGCTGCCCGATCGCGTGCATGCCCTGGCGTGCGGCGTCGGCGGCATCGTTGGCGCGCTGTGTCTGGCGGGCATCGGCATCGCCGTGCTGGCGGAGCAGCCGGCGCTGGCGCTGGCGCTGGCGCGCACGGCGCTGTGGGGCTTTATCGTCGTCACCTTCGTGGCGGTGGCGCATCGCATGATTCCGTTCTTTACCTCCAACGCGCTGCCGATGGTTGCCGTCTGGCGTCCGTTCTGGGTGCTGTGGCTGATGCTGGGCATGGCGGTGTTCGAGGTGTTGGCGGTGTGGGTGGACCATGCGGCGCCCTCCGAGTACGCCTGGCCGGCCTGGACGGCGGCGGTGATCGCGGTGGAGGCGCTGGCCGGCGGCGTGCTGCTGTGGCTGGCCGTGGTTTGGGGCCTGGTACAGAGCCTGAAGGTGCGTCTGCTGGCCATGCTGCATGTGGGCTTCGTGTGGCTGGGGCTGGCGCTGCTTTACAGCGCGGCGTCGCAGGCGCTGTGGCTGCTCACGGGGCAGGCGGTGCTGGGGCTGGGGGCGCTGCATGCGCTCGGCATGGGCTTTCTGGGTTCGCTCATGATGGCCATGGTCACGCGCGTGTCCTGCGGCCACAGCGGGCGGTCGCTGGTGGCAGATGATTTGGTGTGGGCGCTGTTCTGGCTGTTGCAAGCGTCGGTGGGCGTGCGGCTGCTGGCGGCGGTGCAGGGCATGACGCCGTGGCTGACGGCGCTGGCCGCGCTGCTGTGGACGGCGGTTGTCGCCGTTTGGGCGCTGCGCTACGCTAACTGGTATGGAAGACCTCGCATCGACGGCAAACCCGGCTGACGCCGCCGGGGCGCATCCGCATCTGCAGCCCGGTCAGCCGCGCTCGCCAGAGGTGATCGAACTGGCCCAGGCGCTGATCCAGACGCGACAGACGCTGCTGCCCAAGCGCCTGCTCGCGCCCGGCCCCAGCGCGGCGCAAACGCGGCAGATTCTGGCCGCCGCGGCGCACGCGCCCGATCACCACGAACTGCTGCCCTGGCGCTTGATCCTCGTGCCCGAGGATGCGCGCGCCGCGCTGGGCGATGCGTTTGCCGCCGCGCTGCGCGAGCGCGACGCTGCCGCCATGCCGGAGCAGATCGAGCAGGCGCGCGAGAAGGCGGCGCGCGCGCCGCTGCTGCTGCTGGTGGTGGCGCGGCTGCGCGACGCCGACGGCGAAATCGCGCCGCACGAACGCATCGTCTCGGCGGGCTGCGCCATCCAGAACATGCTGCTGATGGCGCACGCGCTGGGTTTCGGCGCTTCGCTCACCAGCGGCCAGGCGTTGCAGTCGGCGCCGCTGCGCGCGCTGTTCGCGCTGGGCGGCGACGAACAGGCGCTGTGCTTCGTCAACGTCGGCACGCCAAGCCGCGCCAAGCCGATCCGCGCGCGGCCCGCGCTGGAGCGGTTTTGCAGCGTCTTGAGCGTTGCGCGGTCGTAGAATGAAAATTTTGCTATATTTTATATAGCTTACATGGTTTGGAATGCTTGATGAACCGGACTGTGACCGGTGATGATGCAGCGGTTTTGCGTGCATTGGTGGTCACTGCCTGCAACAATGGCGAGCGTGATGGCAGTTGGGTTTTCATGTGGCGGCACGGGTTTGGCCCGGACGGGCACGGCGCTGGCTGCTGGCGTGCTGCTGGGCGTGTTGGCTAGGCCGCTGGCGCGCGCCGAAGGGATCGACGCTTCACTCATGGCCGCCACGTCGAACTCGGCGGATGTAAAGAAGCTGGGCGTCACCATTGGCGTCACGCGTGCCGAACCGCTGTGGGAAGGCGAACTCTGGCGCCTGAAGCTGAGGCACGAGTTCGAGGCCGCCGCCTGGCGCGTGCCCAAGGCGCGCGATCTGCTCGAAGCGGGCTACTCACCCGTGTTCCGGTTCGAGCGCTCCGTGGGCAGCGGCGCAGCGACGCTGTTCCTGGAGGGCTCGATCGGCGCGCGCCTGCTCTCGCACACCCAGGTGGCGCCGGACCGCGTGTTGTCCACGGCCTTTCAGTTTTCCGACGTGGCCGGGCTGGGCGTGCGGAGGGGCCAGGAGGGCCAGCCGGGCAGTTCAAGCCTGAGCATGCGCTTGCAGCACATGTCCAACGCGGACATCAAGCGGCCCAACCCGGGCATCAACTTTTTGCAAGTACGCTACACGTACCAGTTCTGACCGATCATCGAATGGGCACGCGCGGCGTGCGGCGGGCCGCTGAACCTGATAGATTGCCGCAATGACCGCCAGCGAATTGACCCTGCCTTCCGCCAGTTGGAGCTACACGCAGATACTGTTGCGGCTGGGGCTTGGCTTGGCGCTGGGCTTGCTGATCGGGCTGGAGCGTGAGCGCCGCGGCAAGGAGGCGGGCGTGCGCACCTTCGCCTTCATTGCCATGCTGGGCACCATCGGCGGCGCCCTGGGCGGGCTGTACGGGCTGGCCACGCTGGCGCTGGTGGGGCTGCTGGTGATTACGCTCAACGTGTCGTCGTTGCGCGCCGGTCAGGGCACCGAACTGACCACCTCCGCCGCCATGATGGTGACCGCCATGGCCGGCATCATGTGCGGGCAGGGCCACACCATCGCGCCGGCGGCGGTAATGGTGATCGCCACCGCGCTGCTGACCTGGAAGGAGGGCCTGGCGGGCTTTTCGACCGGGCTGTCGGAGGGCGAGGTGCGCTCGGGCATTTTGCTGGCGATCCTGGCCATCGTGATCTACCCGGCGCTGCCGGCGGGCTATGTGGATCCCTGGGGCCTGGTCAATCCGCGCGCCGCCTGGGTGACGGTGATCCTGATCGCCGGCATTGGCTTCTTCAACTATGTGCTGTGGAAGTTCTACGGCGCGCGCGGCACCGAGCTGTCAGGGTTCTTCGGCGGCTTGATCAACAGCAACTTCATCGTCATCGAACTGGTGCAGCGCGTGCGCGACGCGGGCGCGGCGTTTGCCGCCACCGCCTACCGCGGCATTCTGCTGGCGACCACCGCCATGGTGCTGCGCAACGCCACGCTGCTGCTGCTGCTGGCCCCGGCGACGCTGGCCGGCGGCTTGCCGGCCTTCGCGCTGATGGTGGCGGCGCTGATCGCGCTGGTGCTCCACGACCGGCCCTGGGCCGCGCCAAGCGCGCAGCAGGGCGCGACCAACATCGGGCTGGGCTCGCCGTTCGTGCTGGCGCAAACGCTCAAGTACGGCGTCATCTTCCTGGCGCTGCACATCGTCGGCGGGCTGATGCAGCGGCAGTTTGGCAACGCCGGCTTTTACGTGGTCAGCGCGCTGGGCGGCCTGGTGTCCAGCGCCAGCGCGGTGGCCGCCGCCGGCGCCCTGGCCGAGCAGGGCAGCGTCTCGTCCACCACGGCCGGGGCCGGCGCCGTGCTGGCAACGTTCACCAGCATCGCCTTCAATCTGGTGCTGGCGCTGCGCAGCCAGGATCGCAAGCTGATGCGGCGCCTGGGCCTGGCAATGTTGAGCGTGGCGGCTGCCGGCCTGCTGGGCCTGCTGCTGACGCGCCTGGCAACGGGCTGGCTGGCCGGCTGGCTGCCGGCGGCGCAAGGCTAATTTCCGGTTTTTGCTGCTTGTTCAGGCCGCTTGCCGTCTGGCAACGCTTGCGCTGCCGCGGCGTTGGCAATGCCGGCGGCCACGTGGCCGGCGGGCACGTGTTGCGCCGCGTGCTCGAAATGGCCTTTCTGGTCGTCGAAGAAAAAGTCGGGTTGGAACTCGCGCAGGAACTCGCCCTTGGGCAGGCCGCCGAGGAACATGGCCTCATCGACCGTCACGCCCCAGTGTTGCAGGGTGCGGATTGGGCGCTCGTGCGCTGGCGCGCCGCGCGCCGTGACCAGCGCGGTGCGGATGCGCATGGCCTCGCCGCCGCCGCGCTGCAAGCGGTGCAGCGCCGCCAGAAACGGCTGGAACGGGCCGGGCGGCAGCGGCAGCGCGGCCTTCTCGGTCTCGTGCGACTGAAAGGCGTCCAGGCCGCCGCTTTGGAACACGCGCTCGGCCTCGTCCGAGAACAGCACCGCGTCGCCGTCGAAAGCAATGCGTACCTCGTTCGGATGGGCGTCACTGGCGCGCGCCGCGTGCGTGGCCACTTGCGCCGCCGGGTAGCCCAGCGCCAGCGCCTTGACCACGTCGGCGCCGTTGGCCGACAGAAACAGGTGCGCGCCCAGCGGCTTGAGGTAGTGAAACGGGTCGCGTCCCTGCGTGAACACGCCGCGCTGAATCTGCGCCAGGCCGTGCGCCTGGGCCGAGCGGAACACGCGCATTCCGCTCACCGGGTCATTGCGCGAGAGCATGACCACCTCCACCCGCTTGGCGCCGCCGCCGTTGAAGGCCAGCAGCTTCTTGACCAGCGAGAACGCCACGCCGGGCGCCGCCGGCTGCTCCAGGCGGGCCAACTGCAACTGCATGTAGGCCTGGGCGTCGCCGGCCTCGAACAGGTGGTTTTCCTGCTCGAAGTCGAACAGCGCGCGCGAGGAGATGGCGACGACGAGCTGGTCTTGCAGGCTGGCGGTCATATCAAATTTTCACCGCGTTTTGCGTGATTCGCGGCGCATGAAGCATAAAGGGGCGAAAGGCCGCGGAGCAAGCCGTGCCAGTGCAGCCGTGGCCGGGAGCAGGGCCAGTGGGCGCGCGCCCTTGTGAGGGGAGAGGCGCAACATGGCCAAGCAAGTGGGGCCTGGGGGTGTTTCATTTCACCCATTGGCTGATCTGCATGATCGGCAGCATCACCGCCATCACGATCACCATCACGATGAGGCCCATGGCCAGGATGAGCAACGGCTCCAGAATGGTTGCCAGCCGGGTGGCGCGCCGCTGCACGTCGCTGCCGAGTTGATCGGCGGCGCGCTGCAGCATCAGCGGCAACTGGCCGGTCTGCTCGCCCAGACGCGCGAACATCGCCAGCAGGCCGGGAAAGCGTTTTTTCTGCGCCAGTGCCGAGGCCAGCGGCGCGCCCTCGCGCACCATCACCAGCGCGTCTTCGGCGTCGGCGCGCATGGCGGCGTTGGACAGCGTTTCGGCGGCTGCTTGCAGCGCGCGCAAAATCGGCACGCCCGCGCCCGCCAGCATCGCCAGCGTGGCGCCGAAGCGCGCCGCGTTGTAGCCGCGCGCCAACCGCCCGGCCAGCGGCAGCCGCAGCCAGGCCGCGTCGAACTTCAGGCGTAGGCCCGGCGCTTTCAGCGCCAGGCGCAGGCCAAGCATCGACAAGGCCAGCGCGCCCAGCATCCAGAGGCCCCATTGGCGCAGAAAACTGCTCAAGGCCATCACTGCCACGGTAATCGCCGGCAGCGCGCGTTTGCTGCCGGTGAAAACGGTGACGACCTGCGGCACCACGTAGGTCATCAAGAAAATGACGATCAGCACCGCAACCACCGTGACGATGGCCGGGTACAGCGCCGCGCCGATCAGCTTGCCGCGCAGCGCCTGGCGCTCCTCCAAGTCGTCGGCCAGGCGCTCCAGCACCGTGCCCAGATGCCCGCCCTGCTCGCCGGCGGCGATGACGGCGGCATAGACGCCGGAAAATTCGCGCGGGTGCCGGCCCATCGCCCCGGCCAGCGTCGAACCGGCGTTGACCTCGGCGCGCAGACTGGCGATGACGTTGCGCTGGCGCTCGTCCTCGGCTTCGTCGGCCAGCGCGGTGAGCGAGCGCTCCAGCGGCAGGCCGGCGCCCACCAGGCCGGCAAGCTGGCGCGTCCAGATGGCAAGCTGCGTGCTGTTGAAGGCGCGCCCGCCCAGCAGCGGCGCCGACAGCGCCGATGGCGCCTGCGCGCCGCCGCCCAGCGCGTCCACCGACAGCGGCACCAGCGCCTGGCCGCGCAGCAGCGCGCGCGCCGCCCTGGCGGTATCGGCCTCGATCACGCCCTTGCGGGTCTTGCCGTCAGGCTCGATGGCTTCAAAGGTGTAGGCAGGCACGGCAGGGGTGGCGCGGCAATTCGGCTAAACGCCAATGGTAGCGGGGCGGCTGGCGGGTCTCGACTGCGGCTGACGCGCGCCCTTGCAGCCGCACGATGCCGCCATTGCGCCATGCAGGCCTTGGCGCCCCCGACAGGAATCGAACCTGTATCTAGCGCTTAGGAGGCGCTCGTTCTATCCATTGAACTACGGCGGCGGGGAGGGCGTATTTTATGCCACTTCCTATGCAAATCACCATCTGGAAACACATTGAATCGTCGTATATCATCCATCGAGTGCTACCGGAGTGGTACGTGTAGCACTCGGAGCATGGCATCCATTATTCAGATCAATGGCCGGTGGCGCGCACAGGTGCGGCGCAAAGGTCACCCAGCTTACACCGAAACGTTCGGCACCCGCGCGGAGGCCGATAGATGGGCGCGTCATGTGGAGACGCAGATCGACGCAGGCCGGCGTCCAGAGGGCAGGGCCGTGATGGGGCGCGCCTACCTGCTGCGCGACGTGGTGCAGGACTACCGGCGCCTGCGCGCTGGCGCCCGCCCTGTGGCCGATGACAGCAATGAACATTACCAGCTCAAGCGGCTGGCCGAACACTTGGGAGAGAGGGACGCGCTGTCGTTGACGGTCGATGACCTGGTGGGATTCTGCCGGGCGCGGGCCGAGGATGGCGCCGGGCCGTACACGATCAACATGGATGTTGGCAAGCTGGGTACGGTGCTGCGGCTGGTGTTCGGGGTGAAGCGCCTGGCGGTGCCTGATGTGGTGGCGCAGGCCAGGCCGGCGCTCAGTCACCTGGGCCTTATCGGCGGCGGCGGGCGGCGCGAAAGGCGGCCCAACGACGACGAACTATCTGCGCTGCTGGACTGGATGGAGCGCGAGCGCGGGAGGGTGTACGCCGACGTGATCCGGTTCGCGGTTGCTACGGCAATGCGCCGCGCCGAGATTTGCCGCATCGTGTGGGAGGACGTGGATGCCCAGCGCAAGCTGGTCCTGATACGCCAGCGCAAGCACCCGCGGCAGAAAAAGTCCAATGATGAATGGGTTCCGCTGCTGGGCGCGGCGTGGGATTTGATCCATGCGCAACCCACGCGGCAGGGGCCTATCTTTGCGGTGCATCCGCAGACCATCAGCAAGTATTTTCGCGATGGGTGCCAGGCGCTTGGCATTCCCGATCTGCAACTGCGCGACATGCGGCACGATGGCGTCTCTCGCCTGTTCGAGCATGGCTACCAGATTCAAGAGGTGGCGCTGGTCAGCGGCCACAAGAAATGGGAGACGCTCAAGCGCTACACGCAACTCAAGCCGGAAGACCTGCACCGCGGCCCTTTGGCTTGTGGTGCTCCTGGCGTGCAAGCTTCCGCTGTGCATCAAGATGCGCGGCCACGTCACGGAAGTCTGCAAAGCGGCGCTTCCCATCGAGGTAGGTCGGAATCGGGAACGTCCGGGCGCTGATGGCGTTGAGCACGCCGCCGCGCGTCTGGCCGAGCAACTCGGCGAGCTGTTCGGTGCTCAATCGGGCGCCGTATTTTTCGAAGACGCATACCTGCGATAAAAGGCTGGCTTGGGTGTCCTGTTGGTCTTTTGTTTCGTCGATCATGCCGCCTCCTTGAGTTTGATGACTTCGGCCCCGCGCGAGCGGGCCTGGCCTTCGGTGGTCTGGTAGGCGCGGCGGAACTCGGCGTAGCTCAGTTGCCGCAGTTGAAATTCGTGCAGATCGACGAAGGTGCCGATGGCATCCAACTCGTTGAAGCGCAGCGCCGGCGCGCGCCAGTGGCCGCTGTCCGAGGCTCGGGCTTCGACGGCGCACAGCGCGCGGTCGGCGGCTGCCAGGTGTTCACGCAGGCCGCGCACCACACCCTGGCGCTCGATGTTCTGCGCCATTCCCAAGCATCCTGCCAGCACGCACCAGTCTACTTCGCTGGCCTGGACTTGGCGCAGGCGGTCGAATGCGGCGCGCAGCGGCACCAGGATGTCAGCCAGTTCATCAGGCGTCAACACCGTGGCGTTTTTGAGCGCCATCTCCAGCGTGCTGGTGGCGACGGTTCGCTTCTTTCGATTGCAGCGTTTACGGCTCATGCGGCGACCTTTCCGTCAGTCCACAGGCTGGCTTCCATGCGCAGCGTGGCGTTGACCAGATCTTGCAGCGTGCCATCGTTGAGCAGTCCGCTGTGCGTGGCCACGCCGATCAGTTCGGTCTCGCTGGCGTGCTGGCTGGCGGTGGCAATGCCTTGTCCAGGTCGCAGCACGCGCACCGTGCGCAGGCGATCACTCATGCGGCGCAGCGATTCAAGCTCTAATACAAAGCGCATGTCGGTAACGACCAGCCGCCTCCAGCCGGCGCCGATCTGCCGCTTGATCCAGTGCGCCACGGTGGCCGCGTAGTAGTCTCTGCCGTGGCGCTGTTTTTGAAAGTCGCCCCACCGCTGCATGATCCAGCGCGGGCTGTTGGGGCGCGTCAAATCGCACTCGAATTCGGCGGCGTGCCACATGAACTCGGTGTCACAGCAGTTGCCAATGGCCAGGGTGGGGATGTCCAACTCCTTGGCCGCCGGGTCTTGCAACATGCGCGCATCGATGCGCCAAGCTTGAGCGATCTCTGCGCGCAGCGCGTCGGCGAAGGCGATGCTGCGGTAGTTCAAATGGCGCACCAGCGTGGCGGCCACGCTGTCTTTTCCGGCGCCGGCGCGACCGGTGAGGGCAATCAGGCGCAGTTGTTCAGGCATGGGTGGCCTCCTCGGTATCCATCGTGGCCGCTCTCAGCACGGCGGCGTGGGCGCTCAGGTGCCCGTTGAGGGCGGTTGGGGTTGGCGGGGTTGTGTTCATCTGTCGATCTCATTGGTCAGAAAAAATCAGTCGTCGCTGGGGTTCATGGCTGCTCACCGGCTTGCGCCAGATCGGCCTCTACTGCGGCGGCGGCGCGCTCAAAGCGTTGTGCGCGCCTGGCGTCGGCAATGGCTTGTTGAAGGTCGGCGTCCACGCTGCGGGCCGCTTGTGTGTCGGTAGTGCCGTCCATCCACGGGCCGAACACGGTCAGCGCGGCGGCGATAAACGCCACCGCCGCGCAGGTCTTGAGCCATTCCATGCTGCTGTCTCCTTTCACCGTTTCTTCCCCGCGTGCCGCCGGAACACCCAGCAATGCACGGACTTGGGTTTGTCGTCGCCGTCCACGATGCGGCGCTGAATCGCGCTGGCCACCGTCTTGATGCCCTCGAAGGGGCGTGATTTGCTGTGCTGCAATTCCTTTTTCAGGTGCGACAGCAGCGGCACCTGCTGGCGCTTCTGGCTGGCAATCTCAACGAACTGGTTGAGGTTGACGGCAATCAGCTCTTGCGGGCTGCACGAGTGGTTGAGCAGCGGTTTGTCGATGTGCCGGCCCATTTGCTGGTCGTACAAACCCAGGCCGTCCAGGTAGTCGAACGCCTCCCAGAACTCGGCCACCACGGGCGGGTCGGCGCTGATGGCCGCCTGGCGCTCGCGTGCCATCTGCTCGATCTGCGCGCGCGCCGCCTCCAGCCACTGCTCGGGCAGGCGCAGCAGGCGGCAGGCGGCCTCGGTCATGGCCAGCAGTTGGGCGTGGTTTTTGGCGATGCGCGGCTTGGCGATGCCGTCCAGGCTCAGCAGATAGCGCATGTGCCCGTCCACCGAGTCGGTGATGTGCGCCACGATCTCGGCCTCGCGCTTGAGCGCGGCCAGCACAAAACCGCTGACCTGCTCGATGCCCAGCGCCTCCAGCGCCTTGGCTGCCGCAAAGCCCTCGGCAGTAAAGCGGCTGGTGTCAAAACCCAGGTGGCAGATGCGCTCCATCACGGCCTGGCTGGCTTGCACCGGGTTGTTCTGGCTGATGACGATAGAGGCGCGAAACGGCGGGTCATACGTCTCGTTGCCGCCCGTTTTCACGCCCGTGGTGCGAATCGGGTTGCCGTTGTAGGCGTCCTTCAACTCGTCCCAATCGAAGCTGCGCACCTTGGGGCCGGCGTCCTGGCGCTCGCGGTCGCTTTCGATCAGCACAATGGGCAGGTTGCTCACCTGCGTGAACGTGCGAAGGCGCCCCGGCGTGGTGGACTTGGACGGGTCGAACCCCTCGTAATCGCGCCCCAGCAGCTTCCACAGGAAGGTAATCAGCGTTGTTTTGCCCGCGCCAGGCTCGCCGACGATCTCCATGAAAAACAGGCTCTGCTGCGCCGCCCGTATCTGCTCGGCAAACAGCGTGCCCAGCCAGTACGCCAGCGCCACGATGCCCTTGGCGCCAAAGGACGCCCACAGCAAACGCGGCCAGCCGGTCGGCTCGGCGCGCCCGGTGGCAATTTGCAGCTTGATCGACTTCTGTAGCGTCTTGACCGACAGCCGCCCGAAGTCGAAATAATCATCCGCGTTGGCCTGGTGCACCTGCCCCTCGCGCACCGCCGTCTCGCCCAGTATGTACGCCTTGTGCTGCGAGCTGTAGCCGATGAAGTCCACCGTCTGGACTTCCTTGGGCGCTTCCAACTGATGGCCCATGATGTGCTTGAGTTGAATCGCCGATCCGCTCCACATCGCCCCAGGGGCCATGTGCAGCAGGCGCTTTTCAAACTCGGCAGCGGCCGTCAACTGGCCCGCCGTGAAGGTGCCCTTGATGGCCGGGCGGTCATCCGGGAACGCGATGCGGAAGTAGTACCAGGCTTCGTCCGTCACCTCGTTCTTCTGGTAGTACAGGCAGCGCGGGTTGCAGTTGGCAATGCGCCGCACGCTGGTGCACGAGCGCCGCGCCTCGGCAATCTGCGCATCGGCCTCTTCTTTGGACAGCTTGCCGTCCTCCACGTGTTTCTGCACGTCGTCGCGCATCTTGTTGAAGGCGCCCTCCTTCAACTCGAACCACCACAGGCGGTTGCCGTGCTCCAGATCGAACTCGGCGCGGCCCGTGTGTTCGTGCATCAGCAGCGCCTTGTCGCGCGCCGTCGGCGCCAGCAGCAGCGCGCCGTGGTAGCGGTAGGTCTTGAGGTGATCCGGCTCCAGGCGAGCGCGCTGGTGCAGATCGTTCCAGTCCTGTTTGCCGCCGGTGCGCGGCTGCGGAATCTGCGCCGCCTCGCACGTCCAGCCCGCATCGCGCGCCCGCTGCGCGTGCTTTTGGGTGTAGCCTCGCCCGGCGCGGTCGCCGTCCAGCGCCCATACCAGCGTGGGGTGCTTCACGGTGCCGCCCTGTCGCTTGAGCAGCGCGTCCAGCGCCGCCAGGGCGTGCTCGGGGTAGTTGTTGCAGCTCATCAACGCCACGGCGGCAATGCCGTGGTGCACCAGGGCGATGGCGTCAAAAATGCCTTCCACCAGCCACAGTTCAGCGGGCGGCTTGGGCTGGTCGGCGTCTGCATCCGGTCCGGGGTCGATGAAGCTCAGGGTCGGAAGCGTCCACCAGTGGCCGGCGTAGCTGCCGCCGGTCTTGAAATTGGCCTTCTTCTTGCCAAAGCGCGCGGGCCGGTCGATCAGCCGCTCCCACCACGTGTCCGCCACCGCAAAGCGCACCGTCGCCGTGCCCGCGCCGCGCCCGTTGTCCGCGCGCTGGTCGTAGTAGTGCTCTTGCGTGTACAGCCCTTTGACCAGCGCCAGGTCAAAGCCGCGCCCATGCTGCAGGTAGGCGTCGGCGGCCGCCGTGGGGTTGCGCTGGGCCTCGGGCTTGGCCTCCTCGGGCTTTTGGAAGCGATCCGTCCAGCTTTCAAAAAAGTCGGCGTAAAGCTCTTTGGCGTGCGCCTCCCAGCCGCAGTTGTTCAGCCGCTCACAGCGCAGCACCCAGGGCGAATCGGCATACGTCCACAGGCTCTTGTTCGCGCAGCTTGGGCACAGGCCCTGGCGCAGGTGCTTGCCGCCGCGGGTGGCGGTCAGCGCATAGTCGGCAACCATGCGCTCGCGGATGTCGGCCAGCAGGTCGGTCATGTCCGGTCACACTCCAGGCAATGCCTGTTGTTCCGGCATGGACACCGGCTCGCCACATTCCTGAAGCGCCTTAGCGACCAGCCGCGTAATGGCCTGCCGCTCATGAGGTAAGGCGATCTCACGGGCTTTCATCAAGGTAGTCAGGCGGGTTTGGGATGTCTGCCGCACCCGCTCCAGATGCCCGGCCATCTCTTCGTATTCGTGGATGACCGCGTTCCACTCGACGATCTTGGCCTCAAGATAGTCAGCGCCCGACTCATTGCCTTGCGCTCGTACCAGATCGGGGTTGATCGAGAGCAGGTACGCCGCCACCGATGGCACCAGAATGCAAGTTTGCTCACGTTTTTGCCCATCTGCACCCCACACGTGTAGGGTGCAGACCCCCAGATGGCGGCTGTAAAACGCGCTTTTCGTCACCTTTTGGCGCTGCCGTTCCCAGCGCAGACCGAACAGGTCGGAGAGTGGTTTGAGGGGGGG
>WRJY01000321.1 GCA_009778355.1 Desulfovibrionaceae bacterium
AGGCCAAGAACGTCGAAGTCGTGATCCTCAACCAAGGCGAGGACACCACGTTCGAGGAAGACCTTGCCAAAGACGTGCTGGAGATCATCGCCGTGTTCAGCGCCCGGCTGTACGGCAGCCGCTCGCGCAAGAATCAAAAGCTCCTCGAAGGCGTGCGTCAGGCCGTGGAAGAATCCGCCGTATGCTGATTGCCCACCTGGCACGTTCGGTTGCCGACATGGGATTCTTCGAGTTCCGGCGGCAGTTGGAATACAAGGCGGCGATGCGCGGCGCTCAGGTTGTGGTGGCCGACAGATTCTTTGCCAGCTCAAAGACCTGTTCGGACTGTGGGCACAAGCTCGATGAGTTGCCGCTACGGACTGCGGCGCGATACCGTGGTGCCTTTGACGCGCGCACCAGCGCCGGCGGCGGATGCGAACGCGGATAAACAGCCCAGGCCGGGCAGGAAAAAGCCGCCGGCCAGGCACTACGACCCGAACAGCGGCAACACCTGGATCGGGCGCGGCAAGGCAATGCTGGCGGCAGCAAGGTGGTTGAGCGCAACAAAACTGCGCTCAAGCTTTTCATAGCGTACGCAGTCTTCAAACAGATCGTTGTCGATGGTGCATAGGTCGGTTAGATCGAAGGGGAAGCGCTGGCCATCGTAAAGACCAAGCAGGAAAGCGGCCACACAGCGGCATTGCCCGGTGCGGCCGCTGGCCACCGTCAACAGGCGCTTCAGTGCCGCAACGCCTTTGTTTTCGGTGCTGTCATTGCTCATGGCGCGGCATCTTCGACTGGATTCGCGCGATAATTTTCAGGAAGAAAGCTCCCACGGATTGACCAGCTCGATGCCCGCGCCCTCGAAGTGCCGGACGTTACGTGTTACCGCCGTCGCGCGATGCACTATGGCCGTGGCGGCAATCAGCGGATCGCGGAAATCCGTTTTGCTGGGCCATTCGAGCCGGCCCGCCATGCGGGCGATCACGTGATCGACGGGGAGGATACGACCGGCAAATGTTGGCAGCACCATGCCATCGAGCCATCGCGTCAAAACCGTGGCCTGCGGCTTGTCGCCGCGTTTTTCCGCCTGAGAAATGCCGCGCTGAATCTCCAGCACGCTGACCGATGAGATGTACATCTCATCCCCGTCCTGGTCGGCGAGCCAAGTTTTCACGGCTCGGTTGCCGGAGGGCTTGCGCGCTTCGGAGATGACGTTGGTATCCAGAATCAGCATCATTCGTCCTGCCCATCCACATCTTGCGCGATCAGGCGCACAGGCTCGAAATCGACGTGATCGTAAGCGGCGGCTTCGGGCATTTCAAGCAGGGCGACGATGTTTGTCTTCTCCTTGCTTGTCTTCGGCGCCGGGTTCCGATAGCTTTCAATCGGAATCAGCGCCATACGTTCTTTTCCACGCGACGTAACGATCACGGTGCCGCCGCTGTTGACTACCCGCTGGGCGGCGCTTACGTTGTGCAGGAACTCGCTGCTCGTGATGGTCTTTACTTGTGCTGCTTGCATGATTCGTTCCTTTCGTCCGTCAAATCAAATCAGTCCTTCATCTCGCAACTGGCGCTCGATGCCAGGCATGAGCGCCAGCCACTCAAGGCCCGTGCGCTCGATGGCCTCGGCCATCGTGTAGCCCGCCAACTTGAGCCAGTCGGCGCGGTTGAGCGCCAGAGCAACGGCGACTTGTTCGCCGGTGCTCATGGCTCGCCACGCGGTTTCTCCGCCTCGTGCGGCACCTTTCCCGACGGAAATTTCGGCGGTTGCGGCTTACAGCCCCAAATTTGCTTGCGTGAGCGATATTAGCATGATTACTAATGTCGTCAAGTAGGGGGTGAAGCAGCCCGGCTGAGGATCGCAGTTCAGGTGATTTCGGCGCAAAACTGCTTTCGGTACTGGCTTGGCGTCATCCCAAACGCTGCCCGGAACCGCAGCCGCAGGTTCAGCGCCGAGTGCAACCCCGTGTCTTGCGCGATCACTTCCACCGAGCGTTGCGTGCTTTCCAGCATCCGGCTGGCGCTGATCAGGCGCTGGTGTTGCAGCCATTGCAGAGCGCTGCATCCCGTGGCTTTCTGAAAATGCCGCGTAAAAGTGCGGCGGCTCATCGCGCAGCGCGCGGCCAGGCCGTCAACGCAGTGCGGTTGACTGAGGTGCGCCTGCATCCATTCCAGCAGCGCCTGCATGCGCGCGTCGCTTGCCGCGGCGGGCATGGGTTGTTCGATGAACTGCGCCTGTCCGCCAGCGCGGTGCGGCGCGAGCACCAGACGGCGCGCAACCCGGTTGGCAATGTCCGGGCCGAACCATTTGCGCAGCAGATACAGGCAGCAGTCCAGCCCCGCCGCCGTTCCTGCCGAGGTGACGATACCGCCGTCTTCAAGGTAAAGCACATCGGCGTCGAACCGCGTTGCGGGAAATCGCTGTGCGAACTGCGCCGCCCAGAGCCAATGCGTGGTGGCGCTTTTGCCTTCAAGCAATCCGGCCTCGCCCAGCACGAAAGCGCCGAGGCACAAACCAACAAGCTGCGCGCCGCGCCGATGCGCCCGCTGCAAGGCCTTGAGCAGATCGGGCGCAGGAGTGGAGACGGTTGGATCGCGCCAGCTCGGCACCACAATCACATCGGCTTGGGCGAACGCGCGGATGCCGCGGGCTGCCTCGATCCGAAAGCCCGCCGAAGTCTTCAACGCCCCGCGTTCCAGCGCACAGACGTCGAACCGCAGCAACTGTTCGCCCGTCACATCATTGACCGCGTTGAAGACCAGGCAAGGCACGGAAAGATGAAACGGGCTGATGCCGTCAAAGGCCAGCACGGCAATGCGAAGCAACTGCTTGCGTGACTTTGTGCGCATGGCCTGATTGTATTGAGGAATGTCGTTTGGGACACTTACGGAAAGTTGCCCGGAACCGAAGAATCGTGCCCATGGAAATTTCTCCATGACCTTTGATTCAAAGGATGCAACACCATGTCCAGTACACCGTCCCGCGCCCTGGTCGTCATCGATGTTCAAAACGAATACGTGACCGGCAATCTGCGCATCGAATATCCGCCCGTGCAGCAGTCGCTGGGCAACATCGCGCGGGCCATGGATGCGGCCCACGCTGTGGGCATTTCCATCGTTGTCGTGCAAAACCGCGCCGCGCCAACGGCCCCTCTGTTTGCGCACGGCAGCGATGGCTGGCAGCTTTACCCGGAAGTGGCATCACGGCGCCGCGATCATTGGGTGGAAAAGACGCTGCCAAGCGCGCTTGCCGAAACCGGCATCGAGGCCTGGGCGCGCGCAAGGGGCGTGAACACGCTCACGCTGATCGGCTACATGACGCACAACTGCGTGGCGTCCACAGCGGTCGAGGCGCTGCACCGTGGTTTCGCCGTCGAATACCTGCACGATGCGAGCGGCTCGCCTTCATACCTCAACAGCGCGGGCTTCGCCAGCGGGGAGCAACTCCATAAAACCTATGCCGTGGTGTTCCAATCGCGCTTTGCGGCGGTGGTATCCACCAATGACTGGATCACCGCGATCAGAACAGGCGCTATCCTCCCGCGATCCACCATTCACGCTTCGCATCAAGCGGCTTTGAATCACCTGCATGCAATTTCCACCTGAGCGCCGTAGGTTGGCGGTGAGCGCAGCGAACCCCAACACTGGGGCGTTATCCAATACGGCCCGCCCCGCCTGGAACCACGCCCAAGCCGCGTGGGGCTTGGTGCTGGTCACGCTGCTGTGGTCCACGGCTGGGGTGGTCACGCGGCAGATGCAGTCGGCGCAGGGGCTGGAAGTGACGTTCTGGCGCAGCTTTTTCACCGCGTTGTCGCTGCTGGTCATCTTGCCCGCGTGGCAGGGGGCGGGCGTGTTCAGGCGCATGGCGTGGCGGCGGCGCTCGTTCTGGCTGTCGGGGCTGTGCTGGGCGGTGATGTTCACCGCTTTCATGGCGGCGCTGACCATGACCGGCGTGGCGCGCGTGCTGGTCACCATGTCGGTGGCGCCGCTGCTGACGGCGCTGCTCTCGCGCCTGGTCACGGGCCGCAGGCTGCCCGCGCGTACCTGGGCGGCCATCGTGGCGGCGGGCGTTGGCATGGCATGGATGTTCGCCGGTCAATTGGGCGCGGCGGCGAACGCGCGCGAGTGGCTGGGTTCGCTGATCGCGCTGGGCGTGCCGCTGGCTTCCGCCGGGCAGTGGACGGTGGCGCAGCACAGCCAGGAACAGGGCGAGCCGCTGGATTTGGCCCCGGCGGTGCTGATCGGCGCGCTGATCTCCTGCGCCGCCACGCTGCCGCTGGCCTGGCCGTTTCAGGCCAGCGGGCGCGATTTGGCGTGGCTGGGTTTTCTGGGGCTGGCGCAACTGGCCATCCCTTGCGTGCTGGCGGCGCTGTGCGCCAAGGTGCTGCCGGCCGCTGAAGTGGCGCTGCTGGGTTTGCTGGAAACCGTGTTCGGCATTGCGCTGGTGTGGCTGATCGCCGGCGAAGCGCCGCAGAGCGAAGTGCTGGCCGGCGGCGCGCTGGTGATCGGCGCGCTGCTGGGCAATGAATTGCTGGGCTGGCACAGGTGCCAGCGTGAGGCGGGCGGGCGAGCCGTATGGGGGTTTACCCGGCATTTCAATTGCAAGAAAGAACGGTATAGTGCGCTTGGCCGGACGGATCGACTGAGCTGAGATTGAGCCGGCGCTCATGCAACCTATTTTTGTTTGAAGATTTAATTGTTCAAAGCGAACTACTTCTTTTGTAAAGAGAGATTGTCATGCGTATTACAGCCATTATTTTAATTGTCACGGCGCTTATCTCGGGTTGCGTGACGGCTCCACCATTGCCAAAAATAGAATCATCGCGTGGAGACCGTATTGGCCTGTTCGTGGAGGTCGGCGACAGTCCGTCGCATACGCATATTGGAACGACTGTATTCAATAATTTCGTCAAGAACTATTCATACAACTGGAACCTCGGTGCCGATGTCACGCGCACAGTCGAACAAACGATTGCAGGCGCTGGTTTTACAGTGGTTGATCTTCGCAAAGAAGGACTTAACTACGCAGAGGTATCGGGCCTGATCCAGCCCGTCAAAGGGGGTTGGCAAATTGTCCCAGGCAAGGAAGGAATGATTCGTCGTCTTCGCGAGGAGTTTCGACTTAAGGCGTTGCTGGTTGTCAAGGAAGGTCAGGCAACGGCGGCGCTTGAATGTGCTGGTGGTCCATGTGTTGCGCGATATGTAAACAATTCCGGCCTGTATACGCACAGCATATTTGGATTAACAGCTTACCTCGCAGTGGCTGCTTATCGATGGAACGTATTTGTTCTTGATCCCGTTGCTGACGTTGCAATGGCCGATCCTCTGAAAACAATGCTGCAATATCCTTCTGTCCGGTTGTTTGGCTTCAAGAGTCCGGTTGATTTTAAAAACCTGACCGAGGCTGAGTTTGTTCCGGTTCGAGATGCAATACTGAAATTTACCGAAAAAGTTTCAAAAGAGGCCGTTAAGGATTTGAATGTCAAGTGAAGCAAAGCGCTGATCGTTAACCCGATGTTGCAGCGGATGCGCCCCTGTCGGCGGCGCTCGAACATCATTGACCACGCGGACCGAGGAACAGAGCTACTCGGTGTCTTCGCGTCGGTACTTCGTTGATGTTCTTCCCGCCTGCCGCTCTTGTGCTTGGCAATTCATTCAGCGCAAGCGCTGTTTCATCGCCCGCCCCACCTCGCATTCGGCACAGACGCCAGTGCGACGCGGGCAGAGGGATCAATCGGGCTTGATGCTGCTGCCCCGCACTGCGGGAATCTCGACGGTCACCATCAGCCCGCAGCCTTGCGGCCCCGCAGCCAGCGTGATGTGCCCGTGGTGCAGGGCAACGATTTCGTGGGCGATGGCCAAGCCCAGGCCGCTGCCATCGGCGCCGGCATTGGCGCCGCGATAGAAAGGCTCCAGCACCCGCTGGCGCTCGGCTTCGGCAATGCCGGGGCCGTTGTCGGTGACGGTGAAGGCGACCGATCCGCCGGATTGCCGCGCGCTGACCTCGACCTGGCCGCCGGGCGGGGTGTAGCGGATGGCGTTGTCCACCAGGTTGGCGAGCATCTCGCTCAAGAACTGCCGGTCTCCATGCACTGCCGCCGGTTCATTGGCGGGTTCGATGCTGATCTCGATTTGCCTGGCCAAGGCAGCGGGGACGAGCTTGGCCACCACGTCCTCGACCAGCGTGGCGACATCGACCGGGGCGAAGTCCAGGGTACCGGCCAGGCGTGATTCGGCGCGGCTCAAGCTGAGCAACTGATTGGCCTGGCGGGCGAGGCGGGCGGCGGTGGTATTGAGCCTGGCAACCGCGGCGTGCAACTCGTCCGCATCGCGGATGCGCAGCGCCAGTTCGGCCTGCGCGCAGAGCACGGTGATGGGCGTGCGCAACTGGTGCGTGGCATCGGCGATGAAACGCTGCTGGGCGGTGATGGTGCGGCCCAGGCGGGCCATCAGATCGTTGATGACGAGCACCTGCTCATGCACCTCCGCCGGCAGGCCGGATTCGTCGAGCGGGCTGAGGTCCTCGTGCGTGCGCCGGGCAATGGCGTCGCCGACCTGGCCGAGCGGCGCCATGCCGCGACCGACGCCATGCCAGACCAGAAAGACGATGCTGAGGAGAAACAGCAACTGCGGCGTCATCATGTAAGCCAGCACGTCGCGCGCCATGGCTTGCCGCTTGTGCAGCGTTTCGGCAACCCGCACGAACAGCAGCCGGCCCGAGGCGTCATTCGGCACGGTGTATTCCACCAGCCGGACGGCCTGGTCATTCACCCGGGCGTCGTAGAACCGCGTCTTGCCGGGCGCCGGATCGTGGACGGGCGCCGGCGGCAGGACGCGGTTGCCGAGCAGTTGCCGCTCCTGATCGTCCGAGACGCTGAAATAAACCTTGTCCGCTTCGTCGAATTCGAGCATCCGGTGCGCCGCCGGCGGCAGGTCGAACTCGAACTGGCCATGCTCGACCTGAATCTGGCCGGCCAGGGTCTGCGCCGTGTCCTGCAACGCCCAGTCATAGACACGGTTGGCGAAATGCAAAACGGTGGCATGGGTGGCCCAGACCCAGACGCCGGTCAGCAGCAGGATCGGCGGCAACAGCCACAGCAGCAGCCGCTGGCGCAGCGATGGGCGCTCAGACCTCACCGGCGGTCTCCAGCAGGTAGCCCAGCCCGTGAATGGTGCGGATGCTGACGCCGCAAGGCTTGAGCTTCTTGCGCAGGCGATGGATATAGACCTCGATGGTGTTGGCGCCGACCTCGCCCGCCCAGTCGCCGATCTGCTGCGTGAGCCGCGCCTTGACCACCACTTGGCCAGCGCGTTTCATCAGTGCTTCGAGGATGTCCGTCTCGCGCACCGTGAGGTTCAGCGGCTTGCCGTTGGCGGTCACTGTGCGGCCTGTCGAATCCAGTTCCAGAGGGCCGTGGGTCAACCGCGCAAGCCCGCCCGCCGCGCGGCGCAACAGCGCATCCACGCGGGCATCCAGCTCGCGCAGGGCAAAGGGCTTGACCAGATAGTCGTCGGCGCCGGCCCGCAGCCCCAGCACGCGCTCATCGACGCCGTCGCGGGCCGACAGCACCAGCACCGGCGTGCGGTCCTGGCGCACGCGCAAGCGCCGCAGCACCTCGATGCCGTCCAGATGCGGCAAACCCAGGTCGAGCACCACCAGGTCGTAAGTTCCGGTCATCAGGGCGCTGTCGGCGGCGCGCCCGTCGGCCACGGAATCGACGCCATGGCCAGCCTGCCGCAGCGCCTGCCACAGCGTTTCCCGCAGTGTGCCGTCGTCTTCGGCCAGAAGGATTCTCATTGCGCAGCCAGTCAGAACTTTTTAAGAAGTTCCTGCCTATATTACGCGGCCTTCAGCCGAACCAAGAGAACGCGGTGCCCCTGTCATTTCCCCTACCCTTGAGCCGGATCGGCCTGTTGCTGGCTGCCGCCTGCCTGGCAACGGCGTGTTCCAAATCGCCTGCGCCGGCTCCGGCGGGAGACAAGGCGGGCGGGGCGGCGCTTTCAGAGGCTTTTCGCAAGTACATCGAAGTCGAGCCGCCGAGCGCCGCCCATGGCGCTCTGGGCGGCGTGTTGCCCGGCCAGGTGGCGTTCCGGCCCCAGGCCATGGCCGCCATCGGCACGCCGGTGGACGCGCGCGTGGTGTCCATCGAAGTGCGGCCAGGCCAGACGGTTGCGGCAGGCGCGCCCCTGTTGACCCTGCAAAGCGCCGACGCAGCCGCGGCCCGTGCCGATTTGGCCCAGGCGCAGGCCAAGGCGGCGGCGGCCGAGGATTTGCTGCGCCGGCAAGACGAAATGATGCGCAAGGGCGTCGGTCTGGAGGTGGAGCGCTTCGACGCCGAAACCGCCGCCCGCCAGGCGCGCGCCGATCTGGAGCGGGCGCGCAGCGCGGCGGCCCTGATCGGCGGCGGCCAGGGCGACCGCTTCGTGCTGCGCGCGCCGGCCGGCGGCGTGGTTCTGAATGTCCGCGCCAACGTTGGCGCGGTGGTTTCGCATGGCGGTGATGCGCTGGTGGAGGTGGGCGACCCGAAGCGGCTGTGGGTGGTGGCCTACGTTCCCGAAAGCGCGCTGGCCGAGCTGACCGCCAGCCTGGCCGCCGGCGAGGCCGCCGAGGTGCGCGTGCCGGCAGCGGACGCCCGTTTCGAAGCCGCGCTCGATGGCGTGGGCCAGGTGGTCGATGGCGAACAGCGGCGCCTGCCGATCTATCTCGCGCTCAAGGGCGCCGCGGGCAAGCTCGCTCCCGGAATGCTCGCCGAGGTGCGGCTGGCCGGCGCAGGCGATGGCTTCTTGAGCGTGCCGACCGCGGCGGTGCTGATAAAGGACGGCAGCCGGCGGATCGTTTACGTGCAAGGCGAGGATGGCAACTTCGCGCCGCGGACGGTGCGCACCGGAGCCTCGCGCAATGGGCGGGTGATGATCCTCGAAGGATTGCAGCCGGCAGACAAGGTCGTGGTGCGCGGCGCCTTGCTGCTCGACAGCGAAGCCGAACAACTGCTTTGAGCCCGGGCCGAGGCCAGCATGCTGAATCTGATTATCGAGGCGTGCGTCCACCGCCGCCTGGCGACCCTTGCCGTTACCGCGATCATTGCCGTGTTCGGCTTTCGGGCCTACCTGGATACCCCCATCGAAGCCTACCCGGACGTCACCAACGCCCAGGTGCAGGTCATTACCCAGATGCCCGGCTACGCCGCCGAGGAAATCGAGCGGCAAGTCACCGTGCCGCTGGAGCGCGTGCTCAACGGCACCCCGGGGATGACGCTGCTGCGCAGCGAAAGCCTGTTCGGCCTGTCGCTGGTGACCCTCATCTTCGACGACGATGTGGATCCCTTCAAGGCCCGCATGGTGGTCAGCCAGCGTTTCGCCGAGGCCGATCTGCCCGAAGGGGTGACGCCATCCCTGGCGCCCGAAGCCACCCCGCTGGGCAAGATATTCCGTTTCCGCCTCGTCAGCGATCGCCACGACCTTTACCAGTTGCGCTCGGAGATGGAATGGAACGTCACCCGCGTGCTGCGCCAGGTGCAGGGCGTGGCCGACATAGCCCCGTTCGGCGGCTATCTGAAGGAGGTGCACGTCGAGGCCGATCCGGCCAGGCTGTACGCCGCCGGGTTGACCCTGGGCGATGTCGAGGACGCCATCGGCAAGGCCAACCTCAACGTCGGCGGCGGCTTTCTGCGCCACGGCGACCAGGAACTGACCATTCGCGGCATCGGCTTCATCGACTCGGTCGAGGACATCAGGAACATCCCCTTGAAGAGCAAGGACGGTTCCGCGCTCACCGTCGGCGACGTGGCCAGCATCAAGCTCGCCGCCACGCCCCGGCGCGGCTCGGTCGGCTGGAACGGCAAGAAGGAAGTGGTCGAGGGGCTGGTGCTCATGCGGCGCGGCGAAAACCCCTCGGTGGTGCTTGACGATATCCATGCCAAGGTCGATGAACTCAACCACGGCATCCTGCCCGCCGGGATGCGGATCGAGGTCTCCCACGACCGCAGCGTGCTGGTCAAGCAGACGCTTTCCACCGTGCACGGCAACCTGCTGCACGGCTTCGTGCTGGTGGTCGGGGTGGTGTGGCTGTTTCTGCGCAGCATCGTCGGCTCGGCGGTGGTCGGGGCGGTCATACCCCTGTCGTTGCTGGTCGCCTTTTTCTGTCTGCATGCCCTGGGGCTGCCAGCCAACCTGATTTCGATGGGCGCGATCGACTTCGGCATTCTGGTCGATGGCGCGGTGGTGCTGGTCGAAAACGTCATCCATGCCATCCGCCACGAGCAGCCGGCTGACCGCAAGGCGCTGCTGCGGCTGGTGATCCGCTCGGCCACGGAGGTCGGACGCCCGGTTTTCTACAGCATGTTGATCATCATCACCGCGCTGCTGCCCGTCTTTACCCTGCAATCGGTGGAAGGGCGCATCTTTCGGCCGCTGGCCCTGACCTACGCCTTTGCCCTGGCCGGAGCGCTGGTGTTCGCGCTCACGGTGGTGCCGGCGCTGTGCACGCTGCTGTTCAAGCCGGAGCACGCGCGGCTGACCGAACCCGGCTGGGTCGAAAAGCTGCGGGCCGGCTACCGCAAGCTGCTTGGCCGCTTCCTGGCCGGGCGGGTGGCAACCCTTGCGTTTGCCGCCGTCCTGCTGCTGGCCGGCGGTTTCGCCGCCGCGCGCCTGGGCACCGAATTTTTGCCCGAACTCAATGAAGGCGACGTGTTTGTCTTCGCCGAGATGCCGGTCAGCATCGCCATGGAAGCGGCCCAGGACATTTTGCTGGACGTGCACCGGCGGCTGGGCGCTTTCCCCGAGGTGGACGAGGTGCACACCGAGCATGGACGCCCGGAGGACGGCACCGACAACGAAGGCATCAACATGCTCAAGACCTTCGTGCGCCTCAAGCCCGAGAGGCAATGGCGCGCGGGCTGGGACAAGGAGCGCCTGGTCGAGGCCATGCGCGCATCCCTGGCGGAAATTCCCGGGGTGCGCTTCAACTTCTCGCAGCCGATCAAGGACAGCGTCGAAGAGGCGGTCAGCGGGGTGCGCGGCAAGGTCGTGCTCAAGATCTTCGGCAACGACCTCGACGCCATGCGCGAAACGCTGAAGCAGGCCAAGGCCGCGCTCCAGGACGTGCCGGGCGTGACCGAGCTGGATCTGTACCGCGACGCCTCCAGCCCGCAACTGCGCGTGCGGCTCAACCGGCCAGCTCTGGCGCGCGCCGGCGTGCCCATTGCCGACGCCGCCAAGACCATCGAAACGGCGTTCGCCGGCCGCGTCATCACGCAGTATTGGGAAGGCGAGCGGCCCGTGCCGGTGCGGCTGATACTGCCCAAGACCGCCCGCGACGAACTGGACAAGGTGGCCGATCTGACCGTCGGCGCGCCGTCCGGCGCCCGCATTCCGCTCAGGGAACTGGCCACGATCGAAGTCGGCAACGGCGCCGCCTCGATCGTGCGCGAAGGCAACATCCGCTTTCTGGCGCTCAAATTCAACGTCGAAGGCCGCGACATGGGTTCGACGGTCAAGGATGCCATTGCCGCCGTGGCGGCCAAGGTCAAGCCGCCGGATGGGCATTATTTCGTCTGGGGCGGCGAGTTCGAGAATCAGGAACGCGCCGCCAACCGGCTCAAGCTGGTGGTGCCGGTGGCTGTGCTGCTGGTGCTGGGCTTGCTCTACGGCGCCATGAACAGCGGCCGCAGCGCCCTGGCGATCCTGCTCACGGTTCCGTTTGCCTTGACCGGCGGCGCCTTCGCCCTGCTCATTGCCGGCGTCCCGCTGTCGGTCAGCGCCACTGTCGGCTTCATTGCGCTGCTGGGGCAGGTTTCGTTGATGGGCGTGCTGGTGCTGTCGGCGATCGAGGCGCGCCGGCGCGCCGGCGAGGAACTGCTTGCCGCCCTCATCGACGGCGCGGCCGAGCGGCTGCGCCCGGTCCTGATGGCCTCCCTCCTGGGGCTTTTCGGCCTGCTGCCGATGGCGCTGTCCTCCGGCATCGGCAGCGAAATTCAGCGGCCATTCGCCCTGGTCGTGGTCGGCGGAATGCTCACCACCTTGGTGGTGGCGCTGTTCGTGCTGCCGGCGATCTACAGCCTGATGACCCCCAAACGCCTGCAAACCCCCGAGGAGGCCGACCAATGACCAACGGCAACCGCCCGCGCGCCGGCGCGCGCATGGCATGGCTGGCCTTGTGGTTGGCCGCCGCGCCAGCCCTGGCGCAGACGCCGCCCGACAGTGTCGATCTGGCGGCGGTGCTGGCCCTGGCCCAAGACGCCAGCCCCCGGCTGGCGCTGGAGCGGCAGAACGTGGCCGCCGCCCGCGCCGACCGCGGCACGGCCAGCGCCTGGCCGAATCCCACGGTGAGCTACAACCATTCGCGCCAGCCCGGCGACCAGACCAACTTTGGCAGCGGCAGGGCGCAAGAGATGTCGATCGAACTGCCGCTGCTTATCGCGGGCCAACGCGGCGTCCGCATGAAAGCAGCCGACCGTGGCGTCGAAGCGGCGCAGGCGCGGCTTGCCGCCTCCGGCAACGATCTGGCGGCGGACGCGGGAGCGGCCTTCGTGGCCCTGCTGCTGGCCCAGGAAAAACGCGCCGCCCGGGTGGCGGGCGTGGACGAACTGGCCCGCTTGCGCGACGTGGTGGCGGGGCGTCAGTCGGCAGGCATGGAAAGCCAGTATGAATTGCTGCGGGTGGATGTCGAGCAGGAAGCCTGGCGCGCCCAGACCGCCGAGGCCGAAGCCGATCTGGCCGACGCCCAGGCCCAACTGGCCACCCTGCTGGGTTTTCCCGACTGGCGGCCGCATGGAACAGGCGAGCTGCGCTCGCTGCAAGTCAAACCCGAAGCGGTTGAAGACGACGCGCAGGGCAATCCATCCTATATCGCCGCACGCCGGGATGAAGAAGCGGCGCAGGCCAGCGTCGAAGTAGCCAGGCGCGAGCGCTTTCCGGCGATGTCGCTGACCGCCGGGCGGTTCTGGACGAGCCACCCGTTCGGCGCCACCAACTCAGTCGGCCTGACGCTCGAAATCCCGATTTTCGACACCCGCGGCGGCGCGCTCGACAAAGCGCACGCTGAGGCTGCCTCAGCCGGGCTGCGGCGGCAGTTGGTGGAGGCCGAGGTTCGGGCCAACGTGCAACGCTACAGCACCCAGGTGGCCCAACGCGCCGCCGCCCTCGATCGCTTTGACGCGCAGATAGCGCCGCGCCTGCCAGCCCTCGAGCAGATGGCCGAGGATGCCTACCGTCTGGGCAAAAGCTCCATCACCGACCTGCTGGACGCCACCCGCGCGCGCTACGAGGCCCACATGGACCAGTTGGATTTGGTCGCCCGCCTGATGGAAGCGCAACTGCGCCTGCGGGCCGCGCGCGGCGAGCTTTCTGTGCCTTCCTGAGCGGCCATGGCGCCGATTCAGCGCAGCCGCTGCTTCATCGCCCGCTCCACCTCGCGCTTGCCTTCGCGTTCCTTGATGGCGCCGCGCTTGTCGTGGGTGGCCTTGCCCTTGGCCAGGGCGATTTCGCACTTGACGCGGCCATTTTTCCAGTGCAGGTTCAGCGGCACCAGGGTGTAGCCTTTTTGCTCGACCTTGCCGATCAGGCGGCGGATTTCGTCGCCGTGCATCAGCAGCTTCTTGGTGCGCGCGGCCTCGGGGCGCACGTGGGTGCTGGCGGTGCCCAGGGGGTTGATCTGGCAGCCGATGACGAACAGCTCGCCTTCGCGGATGACGACGTAGCCGTCGGTCAATTGCGCCTTGCCGGCGCGCAGCGCCTTCACTTCCCAGCCTTGCAGCGCCATGCCGGCCTCGAAGCGTTCTTCAAAGAAGTAGTTGAAGGCGGCTTTCTTGTTGTCGGCGATGACCGGGTTCTTGGCGGCGGGTTTGCTTTTGGCGGTCATGATGGCGGGCGGCGTTTGCGTCAGGGGCGCCAAGGTTTCCTAAAATCGCGGGCGTGCATGGAACTCCCACGGCCTTCCCAAGCATAATTCCCGAGCGCAGGCGCGCATTCTATGAAAACCGTCCGCAAGTCCGTTCTGATCTGGCATTCCGCGCGGGAGATGTTCGATCTGGTCACCGATCCTGAGCGCTATCCGCAGTTCCTGCCGTGGTGCAGCCATGCGCGCGTGCTCTGGCGCAGCGAGCAGGGCATGGAGGCGGAGCTGGGCCTGGCGTTCATGGGCGTCAGGCAGTCCTTCGTCACGCGCAACGAGCACGTCATCAATGAATCGGGCGTGCTCGAAGAGCGCCTGCGCCTGGTCAGCGGTCCGTTTTCCAGGCTGGAAGGGCGCTGGCAATTCACCCCGGTGGGGCAGGCCGGCGAGCGCGCCTGCCGCGTGGACCTGACTCTCGACTACGGCTTTTCCAGCGGCGTGCTGGCGCGGCTGGTCGGCCCGGTGTTCGACAAGATCGCCAACAGCATGGTGGACGCCTTCGTCAAGCGCGCCCAGCAGGTGTACGGAGCGCAGCCGGCATGAGCGCCGCCGAACCATCCCAAGGCGCTTTCCCGGAAGGCAGCCGGGCAGCCGCAGGCGTGAAGCGTGGGGGCGATATGAGCGCCGCCGGGCCGCCCCAAGGCGCGAAAGCCCCCTCGGGGGGCAGCGCAACAGCCGCAGGCGTGGAGCGTGGGGGCAACAACCTGCCCGCCGCCGGGCCGTCCCAAGGCGGGCAAGCCCCCTCGGGGGGCAGCGAAACAGCCGCAGGCGTGGAGCGTGGGGGCCGCATGAACGCCGCCGGGCCGCCCCAAGGCGGGCAAGCCCCCTCGGGGGGCATAAGCGTTAACCTTGTTTTCATGTTTGGCGTATGAGCATGTGCATGGGGCCCGCGGCGGCGGATGAATGACGAAACCATGAGCCGCGCCCCGGAAATGTCAATAATTCACTCAAAACCGTTCCATCCAATCGCCGCATGAAACTCGTCATCGTCGACCGCGACGGCACCATCAACATCGAGCGCGAGGGCTACATCCAGACGCCCGACGAATGGGAGCCGCTGCCCGGCGCGTTGAACGCCATCGCGCAGCTCAATCACGCGGGCTACCACGTGGTCATCGCCGCCAACATGCCCGGCCTGGGGCGCGGGCTGTTCGACGTGGCGGCGCTCAACGACATCCAGGCCAAGATGAACAAGCAACTGGCGGCGGTCGGCGCTCGTGTGGAGGCCATGTTCTACTGCCCGCACGCGCCCGACGAGGGCTGCGCCTGCCGCAAACCGCTGCCGGGGCTGTTCCAGCAGATCGGCGAGCGTTACAAGGTCGATCTGAGCCAGGTGCACGCCGTCGGCGACAGCGAGCGCGACGCCCAGGCCGCCGCTGCCGCCGGCTGCATTCCGCACCTGGTGCTGACCGGCAAGAACGCGCCGGCGCAGCCCGGCGCGCTGCCGCCGGCGTTTCCGCCCGGTACCCGCGTGCACGCCGACCTGGCGGCGTTCGCCACCGCGCTGATCGGCCAGGCCGAGGCGGACGAGGCCGCGCCCCGGCCCGCCGCTGTCTGAATGCAGTGGCGCAGACCCAATGAAACGCATGAACAACTTGATCCGCTCCACGCTCCACATGCTGCTCATGGCCATCACCGTGATCCCCTGGGCCACGGTGGTGATCGTTCTCTCGCCTTTCGTCAGCAGCCAGCGGCTGTACCGCATCTGCGTCGGCTGGCTGGCCCTGGCGATCAAAAGCGGCGAGTTGATCATCGGCATCAAGAGCCGCGTCACCGGCCTGGAAAACCTGCCCGCCGGAGCCAGCGGGCAGGCCGTGCTGCTGGTCAAGCACCAGTCGGCCTGGGAAACTTTTTTCATGCCGCTGGTGGTGCCGCACCAACTGGCCTACGTGTTCAAGCGCGAACTGCTCTACATCCCTTTTTTCGGCTGGGCCATCAGCATGGTGGACATGATCCACATCGACCGCAGCCGGCGCGTGGCCGCCTCCGTCAAGGTGGCCGAGCAGGGCCGGCGCCTGATGGACAAGGGCATCTGGATCATCATGTTCCCCGAAGGCACGCGCATCGCGCGCGGCGAAAAAGGCGGCTACCGCATCAGCGGCACGCGGCTGGCAATCGAATGCGGCGCGCCGGTGATTCCGGTCGCCGTCACCTCCGCCCGATGCTGGCCGCCCAGGGCCTTCATCAAGCGGCCCGGCGTGGTGGACGTTTCCATCGGCAAGCCCATCCCCAGCGCGGGCCGCAAGCCCGACGAACTGATGCGCGAGGTGGAAGACTGGATCGAGGCCGAAATGCTGCGCCTGGATTCCGAGGCCTACCCCAGCGGTCAGGCGCGGCTTTCCACGCGCAATCCGGGCGGCTGATGCAACAACTGCCGCTCGACCTGTTCGGCCATGGCGATGCGCCGCCGCCAGCCATCGGCGCCAGCCGCTTGCCAGCGCCTGAAATAACCGCCAACGCGGTTGCGCCCCTCAGCCTGCCGCAAGCCTTGACGCCCGCGCGGTTCACCCACCCGCGGGCCAATCGCGCCATTGCGCTGGGCGATGCCCAAGTGGCCTACCAGTTGCGGCGTGGCCGGCGGCGCAGCATTGGTTTTACCGTCGGCGCCGATGGGTTGACGGTGAGCGCGCCGCACTGGACCACGCTGGCCCAGGTGGACGCCGCGCTGCGCGACAAGCAGGGCTGGATCGTCGCCAAGCTGGGCCAGGCGCGCGAGCGCCAGCAGCGGCTCGAATCTGCCCGCATCGACTGGAAGGAGGGCGCCAGCGTGCCCTTTCTGGGCCAGCCGGTGATCCTGCTGCTCGATCCCCGCCAAAGCCACGGGCGCGGCGGCGCCGTGCTCGATGCCTCCTGCGCCGGCGCCGCCCCGCCCGGCGCGCCGCCCCTGACGCTGCGCCTGGGCCTGCCGCGCACCGCCGCGCCCGAACAGTTGCGCGACATCACGCAGGCCTGGCTGATGCGCCAGGCGCGCCGCGTGTTCACCGCCCGGCTGGACTACTTCGCGCCCCAGCTCGGCGTGCGCTGGCAGCGCCTGACCCTGTCGTCGGCGGGCACGCGCTGGGGCAGCGCCAGCGCCGACGGCTCGATCCGCCTGAACTGGCGCCTGATCCATTTGCGCGAGACGGTGATCGACTACGTGGTGGTGCACGAGTTGGCCCATCTGCGCGAGATGAACCACGGCCCGCGCTTTTGGCAAATCGTTGAAAGCGTGGTGCCCGACCTCGCCCTGCAGCGCGGCGCGCTGCAGGGCGAGGCGCTGCCGGTGTGGTGAGAGTATTGGGGTCAGATGAAGGTTTTTGCGCTGCTGGCCCCCATCCCTGCCTTCCCCCAGAGGGGGAAGGAGTCGTGCGACTGCCGAGCATCCAGCAGGAACCATTCACCTTGAACCTGTCGAGCAGCCAACACCATGCGGAGCCTGATTCGCCCCTTCCCCCTCTGGAAGAAAGAACAACATTCCCTCCCCCTCTGGGGGAGGGTAGGGTGGGGGCCAGCGGCGTATCCGGTGGTGACGCCGCCATCCCCCATCCCTGCCCT